>CAZMJQ010000024.1:0-3395 GCA_964566475.1 uncultured Propylenella sp.
TCCTCCTCCGGCCGTTGCCTTAGCATTGCGGCTTCTGCTCGACACCAACATCGTGATCCCGCTCGTTGAGGAGCAGCCGGCACCGTGGCCATCCGATGTGTCGGAGGCCCTGGATTCAGTAGACAATTCGCTTCACGTCAGCGTCGCAAGCCTCTGGGAGATCGCCATCAAGAGCCGCTTGGGAAAGCTCCCGTTGAGGAATCCGCTCCCGCTTCTCCCCGACGCTCTCTTCCTCGCCGGTATCGACATCATTGCAGTCCGAGTGCCGCACGTGATCACCGAACTCGATTCGCTTCCGGACACCCGCGACCCGTTCGACCGGATGCTGCTCGCGCAGTGCCAGGTGGAGAACATGCGGCTCATCACGCGCGACCGGGAGCTTGCCGCGCATCCGCTCGCGTGGCGTCCGGACTGATCGATAGTCCACTGCCCAATCCGCGTCCACACAGCCGACCTTTTGGGCTGGCGCGCCTTTTGCGCAGTGCCTAACCTGACCGCGACATGGGGCAGGGGATGGACCAGACCGCACCGACAGTCTCGGCCGGGACGAAGGCGGCCCTTCTGGCGACGGAGGGGCTGACCAAGCGCTTCGGCTCGCTGACGGCGTGCGATCGCATCAGCCTCGAGGTCCGTCACGGCGAGGTGCACGCGCTGCTCGGCGAGAACGGTGCCGGCAAGTCGACGCTGGTGAAGATGCTCTACGGCTCGCTGGCGCCCGACGAGGGCCGCATCCTGTGGGAGGGCAGGCCGGTGACGATCGGCAGCCCGGCGGAGGCGCGGCGACTCGGGATCGGCATGGTGTTCCAGCACTTCTCGCTGTTCGAGGCGCTCAACGTGGCGGAGAACATCGCGCTGGCCCTGCCGCGGCGGAAACGCCGCGAGCTCGCCGACACGATCCGCACGGTCTCGCGCGATTATGGGCTGCCGCTCGATCGGGGGGCCGGCATCGCCGACCTCTCGGTCGGCGAGCGCCAGCGGGTGGAGATCGTGCGCTGCCTCCTGCAGGAGCCGCGGCTCATCATCATGGACGAGCCGACCTCCGTGCTCACCCCGCAGGAGGCGGACCTCCTCTTCGTCACGCTGCGCCGGCTGTCGTCGGAAGGCGTTGCGATCCTCTACATCACGCACCGGCTGTCGGAGGTCCTGGCGCTGGCGAACCGCGCCACCATCCTGCGGCGCGGCAAGCTGGTCGGCATCGCGGACCCGAAGCAGGAGAGCGCCAAGAGCCTGGCGAGCATGATGGTGGGCGCGGACGTCGCCGGCGTGGAGCGCGAGGCGCGTGAGAAAGTAGAGGCGAAGCCACGGCTCGTGCTCGCCAGGCTGTCGCTTCCGACCGACAACCCGTTCGCCACGGCGCTCGCCGACATCGACCTGACGGTGAATGCGGGCGAGGTGGTGGGGATCGCCGGCGTCGCCGGCAACGGGCAGGCGGAGCTCTTCGACGCGCTCTCCGGCGAGCGGTTGCTGTCGCGCGACGAGATGATCGTCATCGACGGCAAGCCCATGGGGCGCGCGGGGGTGAATGCCCGCCGCCGGCTCGGGGCGGCCTTTGTGCCGGAGGAGCGCATCGGCCATGGCGCGGTGCCGGGCTTCCGGCTTTCGGAGAACGTCGTGCTGACGCGCCACGGAACGGGCGAGGCGATCGCACGCTACGTGATCGACCGCGGTGCGGCGCGCTCGGTGGAGACGCGGGTCGGCGAGCGCTTCGATGTCAGGCGCTCCGGCCCGGACCCCAAGGCGAGCGCGCTGTCGGGCGGCAACCTGCAAAAGTTCATCATGGGCCGCGAGATCGACCGCACGCCCGGCATCCTCGTCGTCAACCAGCCGACGTGGGGCGTCGACGCAGGTGCGGCGCGCACAATCCGGCAGGCGCTCGTCGACCTGGCGCGCGGAGGAGCGGCGGTCCTGATGATCAGCCAGGACCTCGACGAGATATTCGAGATTGCCGACCGGGTCGCAGTCCTCTCCGAGGGACGGCTGTCGGAAGCCTATGCGACCGAGACGCTGACCGCGGAGCAAGTGGGCCTGCTCATGGGCGGCGTGCACGACGAGCATTCCGGGCTGGCGCCGGAGGAGACCCGCCATGCGCCTTGAGCTGGTCCGCCGACCCGAGCCTTCTCGGCTCATGGTCTTCCTGTCGCCGCTGATCGCAGTGGCGCTGACCGTCGTAACGGGCTTTGTGATCTTCACCGCGTTTGGCGTCGATCCGTTCGAGGCGCTCTACGTCTTCTTCGTCGAGCCGCTGACGGCGCAATGGTCGCTGGAGGAGCTGGTCATCAAGGCGACGCCGATCGTGCTCGTCGCGATCGGGCTCTCGATCTGCTTCCTATCGAATACGTGGAACATCGGGGCGGAGGGACAGCTGATCGCCGGCGCCATCTTCGGCTCCATCCCGCCCATCTTCTTCCCCGAGTGGCAGGGGCCGCTCATCCTCCCGGCGATGATCCTGATGGGTATCCTCGGCGGCATGCTCTACGCGGCGATCCCGGCCGTGCTCAAGGTGCGCTTCGGGGCCAATGAGATCCTGACGAGCCTGATGCTCGTCTATGTCGCGCAGCTTCTGCTCGACTACCTGGCGCGCGGGCCGTGGCGTAACCCCGAGGGCCACAATTTCCCGGACAGCCGGCCGTTCGACGACGACCAGCTGCTGCCCGACCTTTTCGGCACGAACATTCCCTTCTCCATCGTATTCGCAATCGTCTCCGTTTTGGTAGTCGGCTTCGTTATGCGCTCCACGATCACCGGCTTTCAGGTGCGCGTCATCGGCGAGGCGCCGCGCGCGGGCGCCTTTGCCGGGTTCAGCCGCAACCGGATGGTCCTGTTCGCTTTCGTATTCGCGGGCGGCTTCGCGGGGCTGGCCGGCGTCTCGGAGGTGGCCGGACCGATCGGGCAGCTCAGGATCAGCGTGTCGCCGGGCTACGGCTTCACCGCCATCATCGTGGCCTTCCTCGGACGGCTCAATCCGTTCGGCATCCTGGTCGCGGGCTTCGTGCTGGCGCTGACGTTCCTTGGCGGGGAGGGGGCGCAGATCATGCTCGGCCTGCCCGAGCAGATGACGCGCGTCTTCCAGGGCATGCTGCTCTTCTACGTGCTCGCCTGCGACACCTTCATCCATTACCGCCTGCGCATGCGCAAGGCGCCTGCCGCCGCCGCGGCGGAGGCCTGAGATGGGGATGGTGGAAGGCATACTCCTGACGATCATCACGGCGGCCACGCCGCTCCTGATCGCGGCGCTCGGCGAGCTCGTTGCGGAACGGTCGGGCGTCCTCAACCTCGGCGTGGAAGGCATGATGGCGGTCGGCGCCATCTGCGGGTTCGCCGTGGCGCTGGAGACGGGGAGCCCGGCGCTCGGCGTGCTCGCGGCGATCGCCGGCGGCGTCGTCATGGCGGCGCTC
>CAZMJQ010000025.1:0-2730 GCA_964566475.1 uncultured Propylenella sp.
TGCGCTGGGATCGTCAGAACGCGTGATTCCTGACGTACGGGCACGAATCCAAGCTTCTGGTAGAGCGGCAGCGCGGCAGGGTGGTCGAGCGTGCAGGTGTTGACCGTCACCTCCCCGGCACCGCGCGAGAAGCCGTCGCGGACCGCCGAGCCCAGGAACCATGGCCCCAGCTTCTTGCCCGTCCATTCCGGCATGAGGCCGAAGTAGACGAGATTGGTGCGGCGCGGGCGGCTGAAGTCGAGCTCGTAGTAGCCGGCCGGGGCGCCGTCGGCGTAGAGCACAAATATCTCAATGCCATCGGCGTGCACCTTGTCGGCAAGCGCGCTGTCGCTGATGCCCTCGCGCTCCACCCAGAGGCATGTTCTGCCGACGGTGGCGTAGAGGTACCGGTAGAAATGGAGCGGTATGCGCTCCGGCCTCATCAGCGCCAGCCGCGGCCCCATGGGCATGGACGGGAAGCGGTCCGGCCGCGACGCCATTTTGAGGTAGGTGACCGTTGTCTCGACGGCCCGCGCGCTCATGCTTCTCCCGTCGACACCGGAGCGTCGGGCCGGGAGCCCCATTCCGACCATGAGCCGTCGTAGAGGCGGACGTCCGTCTTGCCGACCTCCTCCAGCGCCAGAACCAGCGTGGCGGCCGTGACGCCGGAACCGCATGTGGTTATCGCAGGGCTCGAAAGGTCGACGCCAGCGTTCTGGAATATCTTGCGAATCTCCTCCGGTGGCCGCAGCCGGCCTTGCGCGTCGAGCAGGCTGTCGTAGTGCACGTTTTTCGCGCCCGGCATGTGGCCGGCGCGCACGCCCGGGCGCGGCTCGGGGCTTTCGCCGCGAAACCGCGGGGCCGAGCGCGCGTCCACGACGGTCGCGGACCCCTTCAGGGCGGTGCCGACGGCTTCGAAGTCGGCCACGCCCCCAGGGTCGAAACGGGCGCGGAAGGCCGCCGGCGCGGGCCTCGCCTCGCCCGGTTCCAGCGGATAGCCGGCTTCCTTCCAGGCGGGCAGCCCGCCGTTCAGGAGATGCACGTCGTTTGCGCCGAAGGTTCTGAGCATCCACCAGACCCGCGCGGCGGAGAAGAGGCCCATGCCGTCGTAGACGACGATCGTGTCGCGCTCCGACAGGCCGAGCGCGCCCGCGGCCGCTTCGAATGCGGCCGTGTCCGGCAGCATGTGCGGGAGGTCGCTCGAACGATCGGAGATTTCGTCGATGTCGAAATAGACCGCGCCGGGAATATGACCGGCGAGAAACTCCGCCCTGGCGTCGCGATTCTGCGCCGGCAGGTACCAAGAGGCGTCGACGACCTTCACCCCGGGCTGCCCAAGGCGCTCCTTCAACCATTCCGGCTCGACCATGTTCCGGCTCACTGTCCCTCCGCGAAGGCGAGCCGGACGCGGCGGTTCTGGCGTCCCTTCTTCTCGATCTTGGTGACCATCAGCCGGCCGATCTCGGCGGTGGAGCGGACATGCGTGCCGCCGCAGGGCTGCAGGTCGACCGAGCCGTCCGCGCCGATGGCGACAAGCCGCACGCGACCCGCGCCGCTCGGCGGCTTCACGCTCATGGTGCGCACGAGGCCGGGATTGTCGGCGAGCTCCTCCTCGCTGATCCAGCGGGTGGCGATCGGATGGTCGGCGGCGACCAGCGCGTTCAGCCGCTCGTTCAGGTCCTCCTTGTCGAGGACGCCCGCCTCGGCGATGTCGAAGTCGAGCCGGCTCTCCTCAGCTCCGATGGAGCCGCCGGTCACGGGAAAGGGGACAAGCGAGCACATCAGGTGGAGCGCGGTGTGCATGCGCATGTGGCGATGGCGGCGCGTCCAGTCGATCTCGGCGCGGACTCTGGCGCCGGCGCCCGGCAACCCGTTCGGCTCCAGCGGCACGTGCACGATCTCGGCCTTGCCCTCGCCGTAGACCGTCGCGCCGATCGGAAGCGGGCTTTCGCCGATCAGCAGACGGCCGGTGTCGCCGGGCTGCCCGCCGCTGGTGGCGTAGAAGACGGTGCGGTCGAGCACGATCCCGCCGCGATCGTTGACCGCCAGGATCTCGGCTTCGCAGTCGCGCTGATAGGGATCGTCGCGGAAGAGCGGGGCTGTCTCCAGGGCCATCAGCCTGCGTCCTCGTACGGCACTTCGATCTCCGGCTGCTTCGCGAGCCATTGCGGCACGGGAAGGTCCTTCTCGCGCAGGAAGTCGGGGTTGAACAGCTTCGAGGCGTAGCGGTTGCCATAATCGCAAAGCAGCGTGACGATGGTGTGGCCCGGCCCCAGCTCGCGCGCCATGCGGATGGCCCCGGCGACGTTGACGCCGGTCGAGCCGCCCATCACCAGCCCCTCGTCGACCAGCGCGAAAACCTCCTCGACCGATTCCGCGTCGGGGATCTGCCAAGCCACGTCCACCGGGGCGCCCTCCAGGTTCGCGGTTATGCGGCCCTGGCCGATGCCTTCGGTAATGGATGAGCCTTCCGCTTTAAGCTCCCCGTGGGCGTAGTAATTGTAGAGCGCCGCGCCGGGCACGTCGGCGAGCCCGATCTTGATCGACGGGTTGCGCTCCTTGAGGAACATGCCGACGCCGCCCAGCGTGCCGCCGGTGCCGACGGCGGAGACGAAGGCGTCGACCTTGCCGCCCGTCTGCTCCCAGATCTCCGGGCCGGTCGATTCGATGTGCGCTTGGCGGTTGGCGACGTTGTCGAACTGATTGGCCCAGACGGCGCCGCCTGACCCGGTTTCAGCAAGCTTCTCAGCG
>CAZMJQ010000026.1:0-3075 GCA_964566475.1 uncultured Propylenella sp.
ACCTGCGGCAAGTTCTACATCAATCGCTTCTTCCGCAGTTAGCAGCGGAGCCCATCCGCCAACCTGAAAGAGCATTGCTAGTATCTTGTTCGATTGATCGACAGTGAGGCCAGCTCCCTTCGTGAAATCGCCACTCTCGTCTTCACGTCCAGCTCCCAAGAGCGCAGCAACACCTTCTTTTCCGAGTCGATCGAACTTATCGATGGCGCGAAGCACCGTCAGGCGCTTCCCGGCGTTCTCCCCGCCGCCGAGGCCGATTGCCTCCATCACGCCGTCGAGAACTTTTCGATTGTTCACCTTGATGACGTACTGCCCGCGCTCGAAGCCGAGGGCCTCCATCGTGTCGGCGGCCATCATGCAGATCTCGGCGTCCGCCGCCGGCGAGGACGCGCCGACCGTGTCGGCGTCGAACTGCATGAACTGGCGGAAGCGGCCGGGGCCGGGCTTCTCGTTGCGGAAGACCCAGCCGGCGCGGTAGCTGCGGTAGGGTTTTGGGAGGCGCTCGTAATTCTCCGCCACGAAGCGGGCGAGCGGGGCGGTGAGGTCGTAGCGCAGGCTCAGCCATTGCTCGTCCTCGTCCTGGAACGAGAAGACGCCCTCGTTCGGCCGGTCCTGGTCGGGCAGGAATTTTCCCAGCGCCTCGGTGTACTCGACGAACGGCGTCTCCACCGGCTCGAAGCCGTAGCGCTCGTAGACCGCCTTGATCTTGTCCATCATGCGCTCGACGGCGCGGATGTCCTGCGGCCCGCGATCGGCGAAGCCGCGCGGCAGTTTCGGTTCGAGCCTGTTCTTCTTGTCGGGCATTGACGGGACGTGTCGGTTGGGACGGGCGGACTAGTAGCGGGGCGGCGGGCGGGCGGCAACCAGCGAGGTCAGGGACGGATACGGGCGTGCGGCGGACTCCCCTTCTCCCGTGGGGAGAAGGTGGCTGCGAAGCAGCCGGATGAGGGGTGAGGCGCCAGCGGTGTGAGCAAGACAGGCGACGCCGAACGCCCTCACCCGCCCGCTTCGCGGGCACCCTCTCCCCTCGGGAGAGGGTTGGGCGCGCTGCGCTCGTCTGCGGTACATGCCTCAGCCTTCTCGCGGCTTGGGAGCCCGAGGTCTTGCCTTCTCTTCCCCTCCTCTTCGCGAGGAGGGTGCGGGGCGCCTTAAGGGTGCCTCGCAAAAAGTAAAGTTGGCGCCCCTCGGGCGCCCCGCGCAGCGCTTTCGGCCCCAGTCCTCCCACTCTCCGCCTGTCACCGGCGATGCAGCGCAACACCAGTTCCAGGTTTAAGGCGGACAACGAGCCGCAGACCGGTCGTAGTGCCGGTCGGGCGGAGTGTCGGAGCCGACCGAGCCGGAGCACCTCGGAACGATGCTCCGCCGCGGACTGCCCGCCCTTCCCGTGAAGCTTCCGGTGCACCACGGACCCTTCGGCGAAGGACGGCGAGGCGATTGTAGCGGAGGTTTTGGGAGCGGGGATAAGTTGAGGGAGGTCGCAGCAGACTTGGAGAGCGCTGGCATTTGCGGCGAGGCAGGTGCTTGCAACGTCCCGGGTCGCCAATTAGACTATACTGGAATTCCGCATAGCGGAGAATCGCGTGGACTTCGAATGGGACGCAGCGAAGGCCGGCGCAAACCAGGCAAGGCACGGCATCTCGTTCGAGGAAGCGATCGCGGTATTCGCCGACCCGGACCTCGTGGTCTTCGACGTATCGCGGGAGCCGGACGGCGAGCCACGCAGCAAGGCGGTCGGAATGATCGAAGGACGCCTCTTCGTCGTCGTCTTTACCAGGCGCGGAGACGCCTTTCGCATCATATCCGCGCGGCGGACGAACACTCGTGAGGATCGCATCTATGGCCACCATCAGGGCAAAGCTTGACCGCAACAGGCCGCCGGCCCTCTCGCGCGAGACGAAAGCACGGCTCGACGCGCTGAGCGACGAGCAGCTCACGGCGAAAGCCCTTTCCGATCCGGACAATCCGCCCCTGACGGAGCGCGAGCTGAAGCGCCTGGGCGCGGCCCGCGCCGTGAAGCGGGCACGGTCGGCGACCGGGCTCAGCCAGAACGCCTTCGCGAAGCGCTTCCGGATCAACCCCGCGCGGCTGCGGGACTGGGAACAGGGGCGAACCATGCCGGACAGCGCCGCCCTCGCCTATCTCGCGGTGATCGAGCGGGACCAGGCGGCGGTCGAGAAGGCGTTGGCGGGGTAGGCGTGGCCGTCACGATCTTGGACGCGCTCAACGGTCGCTCCGCGACACCCCTCATCCGACCCCGCCCGCAACCCGGATGTTTCCGGGTTGCTATCTCCATTGGTGCCGAAGTCGGGAACACCCGACTTCGGATGCGCGGGGCCACCTTCTCCCCAAGGGGAGAAGGTTGAACGTGTCGCCGACGTCTTCCCAAGACTGCGACGCCGTCGTCATCGGGGGCGGGCATAACGGGCTCGTTTGCGCGGCGTATCTGGCGGCGGGCGGGCTGACGGTGACGGTGCTGGAGCGGCGGGGGGTCGTGGGCGGGGCGGCGGTGACGGAGGAGTTCGTTCCCGGGTTCCGCAACTCGGTCGCGGCCTACACGGTGTCGCTGCTCAATCCGAAGGTCATACGGGATCTCGAGCTGCATCGGCATGGGCTTCGCATCGTGGAGCGGCCGCTCGCGAATTTTCTGCCCCTGCCAGGCGGGAAGTATCTCAAGGTCGGCGAGGGACGAACGCGGGCGGAGGTCGCAAAATTCTCGGCGCGCGACGCGGAGCGGCTCGGGGCGTACGAGGCGATGCTGGAGCGGGTGGCGGACGTGCTGCGCGACGTGGTGCTTCAGACGCCGCCCAACGTCACGGAGGGATGGGCGGGCGCGCTGCCGGAGCTCATCAAGGCGGGGAAGCTCGGGCGGCGCGTGGCGGCGCTCGGGATGGAGGGGCAGCGCGACCTGGCCGAGCTGTTCCTCAAGTCGGCCGGCGACATGCTCGACGGGTGGTTTACGAGCGACCCGATCAAGGCGGTGCTGGGGTTCGATTCCATCGTCGGATCGTACCAGAGCCCCTACGCGCCGGGCTCCGCCTACGTGCTGCTGCACCATTGCTTCGGCGAGGTGAACGG
>CAZMJQ010000027.1:0-3262 GCA_964566475.1 uncultured Propylenella sp.
TTGCATTCGCCAAGTGTATATCAGGAATATTGATTGAAAGCAGCCTTCCGGCCGCCGATCAAGCTGCGATGGCGGGACGGTGCAGTTGTAACCGCACACGCCAGCTATGCATCGGATTGATTGTTCGGAACGCTGCGGCCAACGGCAATGGCGAGAGCCTGAACAAGGCAAGTCACACCAGCCAGGGAACTGCCTGCCGAGGACTCGTGCTGACGTGCCTCCAACAGGATGTTGGCGTACGGCGCCAGTGGATTAAGCGGCGTATCGGTGACGGCCACAATCTTTCCGCCTCGCTCGAAGTGCGCCTTGGCGCCCTGTACCACCGACGGCTGATAGGGAGAGAGGCTGATCGCGAGCATGACATCGTTCGGCTCGGTCAAAGCGGACTGTCGGAGCGCGAAGCCGCCGGTGTTGTCAAGGACGTGGCACTGCGCCCGAAGCGCAGGAGCGTCCACGCGAACAGAGTAGCGAAGGGAAAGGCGATCTGCTGGGCGACAACATAGATCTGATCGGCTTTGATCAAAGTAGAAACCGCCTTCTGAAACTCCCTCTGGCTTAATTCCGCCGCCAGCCACTCCAGTTCGGCCCTTCCCTCATCAAGCAGATTTCCGAGCACCTCATTGGAGGCAGTCCCCGAGCCTCTGCGCATGGCCTCTTGATCGCGCGTGTCCGCAATCCGGAAGATCAGATGCGCGCGAAACCTGCTCTTCATCTCATTGAAGCCGCGGTAGCCCAGAGCCTGAGCGAATCGAACCAGGCTCGACGGCTGCACGGCGAGACGCTCAGCGAGTTGGACTGCCGTCTCCACCGCCATCGTTTTCCGGATTCGCCAGCGCGTATTGGGCAATCGATTGGAGCTGTGGGCTGAGGTCCGGATAGCGTTCCACCATCCGAGCGCGCATCTCGAGGAAGCTCCGAGGCTCTGTGCCTCGTCCGGCGGCCTCGGTCTTCTGCGCCCGATCGATTCGCTCGCGGCCGGGCATCCGGAGATTGATGTAGCGCACGGAAATATCATCGGCGTGGCGTGCCTTCGGCGAAGCCGGGGCGAAGGCGCACGCCGCCTGGCGCAAGCGCCTTGAGGCAAGCGAGCCTCTCGTCCGCTCCGAGTTTGAGGCGGCCATCGGGGGCGAATTGCCTTCCGGCTTGTCGGACCTGGTTGCCGAATACAAGATATGGGCTCGGAAGCGTGACCAGAAGGAACCGACCCGGGTCGCCTCCGGCCATGTTCTGCAAAGGCTCATGCCTGAGATTTCGATCATGGTGGGCGGCTCCGGTGACCTGACGCCGGCGAATAACACGCAGGTCAAAGGCCAGGTCGCGGTCTCGTGCGCAAACTATGCTGGCCGGTACATCCATTACGGCGCGCGCGAGCATGGCATGGCCGGCCTGATGAACGGCCTGGCGCTACACGGCGGCTTCATTCCTTACGGCGGCAGCTTTCTCGTCTTCACCGATTATGCGCGGCCGGCAATCCGACTGGCCGCCCTGATGAAGAAGCGTGTCATTTACGTCATGACACATGATTCAGTGGCTCTCGGGGAAGATGGGCCGACGCACCAGCCGATCGAACATCTGGCCAGCCTGCGCGGCATCCCGGGCGTTCGTGTCTTTCGTCCGGCCGACGCGATCGAGGTGGGCGAGTGCTGGGAGCTCGCACTACGGTATGAGGACGGCCCTTGTCGATCTGGTCGCGAAGGTAAGGGTGGCTCGCCTATGAGACTGCTCGCGGCCGGAGCTTCAGAAGGAGCGGCCGGGCGCCGCGCCGCCTTTCTCTGGGCATGCCGCTCGCCGCGGTTGGTGGCACACTCGGCGGCTTGTTCGGCGCGACCGAGGCGGCAGCCGGCGGTGGCCTGCGGGCTCCTTGTCTTCGTGCTGATCTATCGCATCCCGAGCACGGACCATTGCGTGGCGGATCGGCCACACCATATGACCTGCAAGGCCGCCTCCGGGGGCCGAATCAGGGGCACTATGGCCGGGTCGGCGGCGCTTCGGGCCGGGACCACGGGCTAAGGGGTGAGGCATGAGCTTCGACAAATATACCGAGCGGGCGCAGGGATTCGTTCAGTCGGCGCAGACCTATGCGCTGGGGCAGGGGCACCAGCAGTTCGTCCCCGAGCATCTCCTCAAGGTCCTGCTCGACGACCCGGAAGGCATGGCCGCCGGGCTGATCCAGCGTGCGGGCGGTCGTCCCAAGGACGCCTCTCTCGCCACCGAGGCGGCGCTCGCGAAGCTCCCGAAGGTCTCCGGCGGTGCGGGCCAGCTCTACCTCGCGCAGCCGCTTGCGAAGGTCTTCGGCACGGCCGACCAGCTCGCCGAGAAGGCCGGCGATTCCTACGTCACGGTGGAGCGCCTGCTCCTGGCGCTTGCCATGGAGAAGGACGCGGCCACGGCGAAGATCCTCTCCGATGCCGGCGTCACGCCGACCGGCCTTAACCAGGCGATCAACGACCTCCGCAAGGGCCGCACGGCCGACACCGCGTCCGCCGAGTCCGGCTACGACGCGCTGAAGAAATACGCGCGCGACCTCACCGAGGCGGCGCGCGACGGCAAGCTCGATCCGGTCATCGGCCGTGACGAGGAGATCCGCCGCACCATCCAGGTGCTCTCGCGCCGCACCAAGAACAACCCGGTGCTGATCGGCGAGCCCGGCGTCGGCAAGACCGCCATCGCGGAGGGCCTGGCGCTGAGGATCGTCAACGGCGACGTGCCGGAGAGCCTCAGGGACAAGAAGCTGCTCGCCCTCGACATGGGCGCACTGATCGCCGGGGCGAAATACCGTGGCGAGTTCGAGGAGCGGCTGAAGGCGGTGCTCTCGGAGATCCAGTCGGCGGCCGGCGGCATCGTCGTGTTCATCGACGAGATGCACACGCTGGTCGGCGCCGGCAAGGCGGACGGCGCCATGGACGCCTCGAACCTGCTCAAGCCCGCGCTCGCCCGCGGCGAGCTTCACTGCGTCGGCGCCACCACGCTCGACGAGTACCGCAAGCACGTGGAGAAGGACGCCGCGCTCGCCCGCCGCTTCCAGCCCGTCTTCGTCTCCGAGCCCACGGTGGCGGACACCATTTCCATCCTGCGCGGCCTGAAGGAGAAGTACGAGGTGCACCATGGCGTGCGCATCACAGACTCCGCCATCGTCGCCGCCGCCACGCTCTCCAACCGCTACATCACCGACCGCTTCCTGCCGGACAAGGCGATCGACCTCATGGACGAGGCCGCCTCGCGGCTGCGCATGCAGGTCGATTCCAAGCCCGAATCCCTCGAC
>CAZMJQ010000028.1:0-9054 GCA_964566475.1 uncultured Propylenella sp.
TAGCCGCGCCGGCGAAGGTCATCGTCGCTGTCGAGGCTGTCGTTCGTCAGCTGCGTCTTCTCCCGCTCCGACATCTCGTCGAAGGCGCGCTCCTCAACGTAGACCAGGCAAAGGTACTTCATCGGCGTGCTCCTCCTGCGGCCGGATCCGGGCGCTTACATCCCTAGTCGTTCGAGGCCGCGTTAAATCGACAATCGGGCCGGGTCGCTGCACAGGCGCTGGGGACTTTTCTCCGACGGGAGCCTTCAGCAAATATTTCCTCCGGCCGATGTCGAATCCTGCCCCGCGCCTTCGACCATCCAGCGACATTTGTCTGGATCGGCGGAGGACGGCATGGACGCCCTGATGCTTCTCGCAGGCCAGGTCCTGCAGGCGCAGGCCCCGGAGGGAGAGCCGGAGCGCCGCAGGCGTGGCCCTCAGTTCTGGGAGGTGGTGGGTGCGCTTGAGCGCGACATCGCGGAAGCCTGGCGGATCGCCGCGCGGATGCTGGCCGGCTTCGTCGTGCTTGCGCTGCTGCTCGTGGGCGCCCACTCCGCGATGCCGGCGGAGCAGGGACTACGGGCTGACTGCCTCGACTGCCCGCGTCCCGCCGCCCAACGCCCTCAGCCGAGCTTCAGCCCGTTGAGCGCCGCGACATGGTCCGACAGCATCGGCAGGTACTCGGAGCCTTTGCCCATCGCTTCCGCGCTCGCCAGGTAGTTCTTGACCGAGGCTCCCACGAAGTTCACCGCCCCGGTCTGGGTGACGAGGCCGGCAAGGTAGGTGAGATCCTTATGGGCGTTCTGCATGGTGAACTTGTGCGCGTCGCGGTCGCGCTCCACCACGTATTTCATGAACGTGTCGTAGAACCCGCAGCTCATGCGCCCGCCGCCGATCACGGCGTGGAACTCCTTCGGCCCGATCCCGACCCGCGCGCCGATCGACAGGGCCTCGGAGTAGATGCACGCATAGGAGATCGAGACGAAGTTGTTCAGGAGCTTCATCGTGTGCCCGGCGCCGCTCGGGCCGACATGCACGATCTTGGCGGCGAAGCAGGCGATGATCGGCTCGGTCGCCTCGAACGCTTCCCCCGTGGCGCCGACCATGCAGTCGAGCGTGCCCGCCTCGGCCTCCTTGGGCGTGCGGCTGAGCGGCGCGTCGACGAGAATCATGCCGGCGGCAGCGAGCTCCTCCGACAACGCCTTGGTGGAGATCGGATCGGAGCTTGAGGAATCGATCACCATCAGCCCGGGCTTCGCGGCTGAGAGGATGCCGTCGGCGCCGCGCACGATTTCCTCGACCTGCGGGCTCCCTGTCACGCATATGACGATCGCGTCGGCCGCCTTGGCCATCTCCGCCGGCGTCTTCACTTCGCGTGCGCCGCGCCCGACGAGGTCCTCGATGGGCGCACGGTTCCTGTGCGCCATGACGAGCAGGTCGTTGCCCTTCTCCAGGATGTTCTTCGCCATGCCGTGGCCCATCAACCCGAGGCCGATGAAGCCGACCGTCTTATTCGCCATGTCTACTGCCTCCGCGCGGTGCGAGTGATAAGTACGCCGGCGGGCGCCCGCGCCGGCGCTCCAAGATCCAGCTTCAGGCCGCTCAGGCTGAGCGCATGAGATCGAAGCTGCCGCCGCCCTGCTGGTTGCAGCGCACCGTGGTGGCGCTGGTCAGGGTGCATGTGGCGGAGCGCTGCGTCTGATCGCGCACCGAGATCCAGCGCATGCTCGCCGTACCGCCCGTCACGACGTATGTGCCCTGTCCGACGATCTCGTTGGTGCGGAGGAACCGTGTGGTGAAGCTGCCGTTCCGGAAGGTGGAGGCGAAGTCGCCGTCCGTGGAGGTCCAGGTCCCGTCAAGGGCGGTGCCTCGCTGCTGGAGCTCGTAGGTCTGGCACCCCGCGAGAACGAAAGCGGCGACCAGCGCCGCGGCCCCGGTTTTTCGATGAATCATTTCTGCCCCCTCGATGGTCCGCCCGTTCATGATATCGGCCCGACCCCACGCCGGTCCAGCGGTCCGCCTGGCTGGGGAATGCGGGGAGAGGCCGAATCGGTCTTCCCGAGCTTACCCCTTGCGCCACCGGTCAAGCGACCACCTGCCCGGACCGAACGCGGCGAGGGTAAGGAATCCGCCGGCAATCGCCAGGTTCTTGAAGAAATGGATGAACTGCGCCGTCGAGCCGATGTCGCTGTGGAAGAATAGCGCCGTGAGGATCGAGAACCCGGCGAGCGCCACCGCCGCCCAGCGCGTGAAGAGGCCCACCGCGACGAGCAGGCCGCCGCCGAGCTCCGTCAGGATGACAGCGGGCAGCAGCGCACCCGGAACGGCGTTCGCCTCCATGTAGCCGACGGTCCCGGAATAGTCGGCGACCTTGATCCAACCTTCGATGATAAAGATAAGAGCGAGTAAGAGCCGCCCGGCGAATGCGGAGAGGTGATGCACGCGCGTCGCCCGGATCCCGCTCAGCGTGTCGCTTCCTGCGCGATCGGATGTCGAGGCTGATAGAGGCCGAGGTTACTCCCGCCCGGCAGCTTGACGGTGGTCAGGAGGCCCCAGCCTTCGTCCTTGATGGGGGCGCATTCTATACCCTTCGCCTCGAGCCCGGCCTTTTCCACCTCCACGTCATCGCAGAGCAGAAATAGCTCATGCCTGCCGCTCGCTTCGGCCGGATGGAAGGCGATCTCCGCCGGCGGCACGGCGAAAATAAGCCAGCCGTCCCCCGCATCGACGAAAGGGAAGCCGAGCGTGTCGCGCAAGAAGGCGCGATCGGCTTCCGCGTCGCGAGTATAGATAACAATGTGCGCGCCAGTGATCATGTGCCGGGCCTTCGCACCCTGGGTACGTCTCCGGTGAAATCTATCCGCGTCGAACCTGTTGCGCCAGTATTCCCTACACCCGTGTCGGAACACGCGCGCGCGGGCGACCGCCTGACTTGGCGCCCGCCAGCCCGTCAGCCGTACTTGAACCGCGGCGCCCAGGTGCCCCGGCCTTCCGGAATGAGATCGAAGAAGTGAAACACGACACAGAAGTCGTCGCCGGGGGAGAAGCGGGCGTCGGCAACCCGTGTGATCGCGCCGTTCGTCTTCTTCAGCACGGAGACGCCGGGCAGGGGATTGCCGTTTTCCGTGTAACCCATGACCGCGGCGAAGCGGACGCCTTCGTCGCTCACCATCGGAAACCGCCAGCCGCGGCTCGCAGCGAGCTTTTCCTGAACGGTCGGCGGGTCAGGACTCGCCACCACGAACGCCGCGCGGCTTGCGAGATGCGGGTACGTGCCGTTGTACCCGTCGGCCCACAGCGTGCAGTAGGGGCACGACGCGCCCATGTTGTGGATGAGGAACAGGTCCTCGCGCGCGCCGAAGAGCTCCGACAGCCTCACCTCGCCGTCGCCGGTCCGAAACGCGTGGTCCTCGACCGGCTGCGGCTCTAGGTCCTTCTGCAGGTCGCGCATCCGCGTCCGCGTCTCGGCAATCTGGCGGCGATAGTCCCTCAGCCGCTCCGATGCCTCGTCGTACTTCATGCCGCCGCCTCTGCGCCGCGCCCGTACTCGTCGTTGAGGCGCAGCCACGCCATCGAGAACAGGAGACCCTCCTCGTCGCGCCCTTTCGGCACGAGGTCGAGATAATGATAGGCGCCGTTCAGCATGTCGAGGCCGCGCGCATAGCAGGAATAGGTGCGGTACACGGTGCCGTCGGTATCTTTGTAGAACACGCTGATCCCGGGCATCTCTTCGCCGTAGGCCTTGCTGCGGCGGAAATTGTAGATGACCTCGCCGCTCGCGATCTCCTCCGGCGTGAACGAGACGCCGAGGTCGAAGTTGAAGTCGCAGTCGCAGCCGAGCGACGACACCCAGCGGAAGCTCCAGCCGAGCCGCTTTGCGAGCGACTGGATTTTTCCGAGCGGCGCTCGCGAGATCGCCACGAAGCTCACGTCGCGTGCCGCGAGGTGCATGTCGATGCCGTTGAAGTTGTCGGCCCAGAACGAGCAGCTCTTGCAGGGCAGGTCCCAGTCCGGCCCGAGCATGAAGTGATAGACCAGGAGCTGCGAGCGTCCGCCGAAGAGCCCGGCGAGCGATCTCGCGCCTTCGGATGTCTGGAAGCGGTAGTCCTTCTCCACCTTCACCCAGGGCAGGTCGCGCTGCTCCCGGCTCAGCGCGTCGCGTGCGCGCGTGAACGCCTTCTCCTTCTCCAGCAGCGCCTTGCGCGCCGCGATCCATTCGTCCTGCGAAACGATCCGGTGATCGGTCATGGCCTGTTCCTCCAGTAACAAAGGTGTGTTCAGCGGCGGCGGGACGGGCGCTTGCGCGCACCGCGTTTCGCCCGCTCCGGCCCGCGGGCGCGCTTCGCCTCGATGTCCTCCAGCGACGCGGCGAGCAGGTCGAACTGCGCCTGCCAGTATTTCGTGTAGCGGTTCATCCACACCGCGGCCGCGAAGATCGGTCCTGCCTCGAGCCGGCAGCGGCTGATGCGGCCGGTGCGCTCCTGGCTGACCAGCCCGGCGCGCACCAGCACCTGGATGTGGCGCGACACCGCCTGCAGCGAGATGTCGAACGGCTTAGCCAGCTCCGACACGAGCAGCGGCTCCGCATCGAGCCGCTCCAGGATTGCCCGCCGCACCGGATCGGAGAGGGCGAAGAACACCCGGTCGAGCGCCTCCGCGGCGTCCGGCGGGGCCTCGTGAATGCGCTCGACGGCGGCATTGCTCAGCATTCCGGTTGACTATCAATCGATACATTTATTGTCAACGAGAAGATTGACTATAAGCGCACGAAGCAGCGGCGGCCTCTTCCGAGCTCGTTCACCGGTTGAAGAGCCAGAGGATGAGCGACAGTGCGACGCTGACGAGGATCGCCGTGGTGACGGGGATGTAGAGGGTGAAGCTCTCGCGCTCGATCACGATGTCGCCGGGAAGGCGGCCGAGTCCTGCCTTCGACAGGAGCGGCCACAGGAGGCCGGCGGCGACAAGGGCAAGGCCGATGATGATGAGCGTGCGCGACATCTCCCGTCAGGTAAGTGTGCGCCGTCGCCGCGCAAGATCGGCGGCTTCCGGCTGCTGCTCTCGGCGCGGGAGAACGTCTTCCTCGGCATGCCCCACGAATGCCCCAACATTCTCACCTGAGTGACATTGGCCCGTTGTTGTTTCGACTCGGTCGCCCGGCATGGTGCTCGCAATCACATCCCAAGCGTTGGAGGAACGTCATGTCGAACACGTCGCGCTGCCGGGAGATGGCCGCCCGCTTCGCCGAGCTGGCGGCTCTTTCGGATGACGCCGAGGAAAGCGGCTCGTGCCTGAAGCTGGAACGGCTGTGGCTGGAGATGGCGTCGCTCGCCGAGCGCTTCGACCGGGAGCACGACGGCGAGAGCAAGGCCGGGATCTACGCCATGATGGAAGAGGTCGAGCAGGAAAGGGTCAAGGTGGCGTAAGGCGCGGGGAGGCGCGGGGCGGGCCGCGCCGCGCCGGCTATCCTTCCTTCTGGAACTCCAGCGCGGCGGAGTTCATGCAGTAGCGGAGCCCCGTCGGGGGCGGGCCATCGGGAAAGACGTGGCCGAGGTGGCTTTCGCACCGGGCGCAGCGGATCTCGGTCCGCACCATGCCGTGCGAGCGGTCCACGATCTCCAGGATGTGGTCCTTGTCGAACGGCTGGTGGAAGCTCGGCCAGCCGGTGCCGGACTCGAACTTTCCGCCCGACTGGAAGAGCGGCAGCCCACAGAGCCGGCAGACGTAGACGCCGGTCTCGTGGTTGTCGAGCAGCGCGCCGCAGAACGGCCGCTCCGTGCCGTGGTCGAGCAGGATGTGACGCTCCTCCGGCGTCAGCTTCCGCGCCAGCCGCTCGATCTCCGCGGGCGGCAGAGGGCCGAGCTCGTAGCCGGAGGCGGAGACGACGGGGCGTGATGCGGGCGCGCGCGTCTGGGTCATGGCTGAGTCCTCGTACGGTTTGAGCGCAAGATAAGGCCGCACGTGGGTTAGCGCCATGGGCCGGAAGGGCGAGGGGATGCCGGCGCCCCTGTTAGTCGGGGAACCTTCTCCTTTCGCCGCCGTTTGGAAGGCGGACGAAACAGCCCGGGAGCTGCAGAAATGGCCGAGCGTTCCGGCAGCAGCAATTTTCTCGCCTTTGTCGTGGGCGGGCTGGTGGTCGTGGTCGTTGTGCTCTTCCTCGCCATGGGCGGCCTCGACCGTTTCGCCGGAGGCGGCGGAGGCGACCGTGACATCGACATCGAAATCCAGCTGCCGGAGGCACCCTCTGGCTAGCGCGCGACGCACGTCATCCCGCCGGGCCACGACGCCACTCGAGCAGCGCGTCGGGCTCCTTCTCCTCGTTCCCCGCGCCGTCGGTTTCCTTGATCAGACGAAAGCCTCGCCGCTCATAGAAGCGGCGCGCGCCGGAATTCTTCTGGAAGACCCAAAGCCGGACTTGGTCGTGCTCGGCCATCGCTTTTTGAAGAAGCTTCGAACCGACGCCGCAGCCTTGATGCCCGAGATCGACGTAGAGGTGTCCGACGAAGCCGTCGCGGCAGGCGATGAAGCCGAGGATCGCACCGGCATCCTCCGCGATCCACACATCGTCCTTCGCAATCACCCCGCTAAGCATCGCGCGATCCTCCTCCGGCGTGTGCAGGTCGGGCCGGAACGGAGCGGTCGCCTCCTGCACGCGGCGGAAGAGCGTGGCGATCGCTTCAACGTCGGGGGGCGTCGCGCGACGGAGCGTGACAACGCGCGTGTTCATCCGCCCCGCGCTGCCACCGTCCCGGCCAGATAGTCCGGCACCGGCCGGCCTTCGGAGGCAAGCCACGCGCCCATGCGGCCGATCACCTCGCGCACGGCCGGCCGGGCAAGCGTCCGCGCGCGCCAGTCGACGAGCCGCGGCGTGGCCTCGGTCAAGAGCGCGCCTTTCCTCTCGCCGAAGAACTGCGCCATGAAGAAGGCTATGTCGGCATAGCTGTAGGGGCCGGCGAGATACTCGCTCTCGCCAAGACGCGTCTCCATCTCCCGGTAGTGCCCGGCGGCCTTGTCGCGTGCGGCCACCGCCCTCGGGTCGTCCGGCGTCTCCTCCAGGCCGAAGAGCCGCACGACGTTCATGAAGACGACCTCGTCCGACCTCAGCTCCAGCTGGCGCGCGAGGGCGCGCATCTTGATGTCCTCCGGCCAGAGACGCGGCTCGGGAAAGGCGTCCTCCAGGTACTCGCAGATCTGCGTGGAATCGAAGAGCTCCACGTCGCCGTAGACGAGCACCGGAACCTGCCCCTTCGGATTGATGCGCACGACCTCGGGATGCTTCGGCTCGTAGCGGTCGCCCTTGACGAAGGGCACCATGACCAGCTCGAAATCCACTCCCTTCTCGCGCAGTGCGATCTCCGCCTTGGCCCCGAACATTGAGAGCGGGCCGGAATAGAGGATGAGGCTCATCGTTGTTCCCCGTCTGTCGGCGCGCCGTAGCCGCCGCCGGTGGGCGTTCTTACGATCACCGCCTCGCCCGCCTCCAGCACCGTCTGTGCGGCTCCTGTTAGCTCTTCGAGACGGCCGTCGCTCCGCCGCACGAACGTCGCGCCGAGCTCGCCCGGTTCCCCGCCGTGAAGCCCGTGCGGGCGCACCGTGCGATGCGAGGAAAGGATGGCGCAGTCCATCTTCTCCAGGAAGCGGATCGTACGCTCGGTGCCCGACCCCGCCGACCATCTCCCCCGCCCGCCCGAGCCTCTGCGGATATGAAAATCCTCCAGCAGCACCGGGAAGCGCATCTCCAGCACCTCCGGATCGGTGAGCCGCGAGTTGGTCATGTGCGTGTGCACCCCGTCGGTGCCGTCGAAGCCTGTGCCGTCGTTCAGCACGCCGGCGGGCGAGCCGGAGCAGATCGTCTCGTAATACTGGTACTCGGCATTACCGAAGGTGAGGTTGTTCATCGTCCCTTGCGCGGCCGCCAGCGCGCCGAGCGCGCCGAAGAGCGCGTTGGTGACATGCTGGCTCGTCTCCACGTTTCCCGCCACGACCGCGCGCGGATATTGCGGGGCCAGCATCGAGCCCTCCGGGATGACGATCTCGATCGGCTCCAGGCAGCCGGCGTTCATCGGGATCGTCTTCTCCACCAACACGCGGAAGACATAGAGCACCGCCGCGCGCGCGACCGGGGCAGGCGCGTTGAAGTTGTTCTCCTGCGCCGGGCTCGTGCCGGTGAAGTCGACCTTCGCCGAGCGGTTCTTCGTGTCGACGCTGATCCTGACCTTGATCGCCGTGCCCTGGTCGGTGGGGTAGGCGAACTCGGAGTCCGTCAGCCGCTCGATGACCTGGCGCACGCTTTCGGCCGCGTTGTCGCGCACGTGCTTCATGTAGGCCTGCACCACGTCGAGCCCGAACTGCGCCACCATCTTGCGGATCTCCGCGACGCCCTTCTCGTTGGCGGCGATCTGCGCCTTCAGGTCGGCGACGTTCTGCGCCGGATTGCGGCACGGGTAGGGGTGGTCGGTGAGGAGTTTCGTCAGCTCCGCCTCGCGGAAGCGCCCGCGGTCGACGAGCTTGAAGTTGTCGATCAGCACGCCTTCCTCGTCGACGGTCGTCGCGCGCGGCGTCATGGAGCCGGGCGCCGTCCCGCCGACATCGGCGTGATGGCCTCGAGAAGCGACCCAGAAGAGGATGCGCCTTTCCCTCCCCCCTTGCGGGGGAGGGTCAGGGAGGGGGGAGGGCCGCAAGCTCGGAACCTGCATCTCTCCCCCCTCTCCATCTCTCCCCCACAAGGGGGGAGAGGGCTCTTTCTCGAACACCGGCGTCACGACGGTGATGTCGGGGAGATGCGTGCCGCCGTTATAGGGGGCGTTGAGCGCATAGACATCGCCCGGCGCGATATCCGGATTGAGCCGCCGCACGATCTCCACCGACCGGTCCATCGAGCCGAGATGCACCGGCATGTGCGGCGCGTTGGCGACGAGCGCGCTGGTCTCGTCGAAGAGCGCGCAGGAGAAGTCGAGCCGCTCCTTGATGTTCACCGAATAGGCGGTGTTCTGCAGCGTCACGCCCATCTGCTCGGCGATCGACATGAAGAGGTTGTTGAACACCTCCAGCATCACCGGGTCCGCGTCCGTGCCGATG
>CAZMJQ010000029.1:0-5607 GCA_964566475.1 uncultured Propylenella sp.
GTGCGCGCGGGCGAGTTCGAGCGAAGAACGATAGGCGGAAGCGAGCAGCTCAGGCTCGCCCTGATCGCCGCCGCGCCACACCGGGCCGACGGTGTGGATGACGTGACGCGCCGGCAGGTGATAGCCCTTGGTGATGCGCGCCTCGCCCGTGGGGCATCCGCCGATCCTGCGGCATTCCTCCAGGAGCTCCGGACCGGCGGCGCGGTGGATCGCCCCGTCGACGCCTCCGCCGCCGAGCAGACTCTCGTTGGCGGCGTTGACGATGGCGTCGACGTCGAGCGTGGTGATGTCGGCGACGATGACCCGGAGCATGCCGGGAGCATAGCGCGCGCCCCGGCCCTCCCCGCAAGGGGTGGCGTCAGAGCGCCGTCCAGCCGCCGTCGACGGAGAGCGCCGTGCCCGTGATCTGCGCTGCCGCATCGGAGCAGAGGAAGACGGTCAGCGCGCCGATGTCCTCGACCTTGGCGAACTGACGCGTCGGCTGGCGCTCCAGCATCACCTCCCTGATGACGCGCTCGCGCGGCAGGTCGTGCACCTTCATCTGGTCGGCGATCTGGTTCTCCACCAGCGGCGTGAGCACGTAGCCGGGACAGATGGCGTTGCAGGTGACGCCCTCCTCGGCCAACTCCAGGGCCACGGTCTTGGTGAGGCCGACGATGCCGTGCTTGGCCGACACGTAGGCCGACTTGAAGGGGGATGCGGTGAGCCCGTGGGCGGAGGCGATGTTGACGATGCGGCCCCATCCTGCCTCGCGCATGGCGGGGATCGCGGCGGCGCATGTGTGGAAAGCGGAGGAGAGGTTGATCGCGATGATCTCGTCCCACTTCTCGGCCGGAAACTCCTCGACGCGCGCCACATGCTGGATGCCGGCGTTGTTGACGAGGATGGAGACCGGCCCCAGCGCTGCGGCGGCCTCAGCGATCAGCGCGCGGCACTCCTGCGGCTTCGACATGTCGGCGCGGATGTACTCGGCCGTCACGCCGTTGTCGGAGGCGATGCGCTTCGCCAGCGCCCTGTCATCGGCGGTTTCGGTGAAGGAGTTGAGCGCGACGTTCACGCCTTCCCGCGCAAGCGCCTCGGCGATGCCGAGCCCGATGCCGGAGGTGGAGCCGGTGACGATGGCGGATTTGCCCTTGAGCATGAGCCTACCTGTAGACCTCCCGGCGATGTCCGAGTTCGAGAACCAACACCGTTATCCGGGCGTCTTCGATCCGGACAATGATCCTGAAGTCGCCGACGCGATATCGCCAGAGCCCCGGTGGCGGCCCTTTAAGAGCCTCGCCGATCCGCCGCGGATTCTCCGAAGTCGCGACGCGTTCGTGGAGGTAGCGGAGAATACGCTCTCGATCCTCTGCTGCGAGCTTTCTGAGCCGTCTTGTGGCGCGGGGGAGAAATTCGACCTGCCAACTGCGCCTCACCGCTCGTCGGCCTCAGTCTCCTCCTCCAGATCGAATTCGCGACGAAGCTCCTCGAGCGAGACCGTCGGCCCGCCCTCCTCGAGCGCCTTCTGCGCGAGATAGGCGTCCTCGATATCATCGAGGTGGGTCAGGATTGCTTCGCGCGCGTAAAAGCTTTTGGTTCGGCCCGTCCTCTTGGCAAGGGCGGCGAGACGCTTCTCAATATCCGGAGGCAGGCGCAATGCGAGCACGGGACGATCTCCTTCGCTATACATGTATAGCGAGCTGTCGCTCCCCGCAAGAATGGCGGAAGCCGATACCGTCACGCATTCATCATCTTGCCCTGCGAGACAGGGCAGCGCGTTGACTTCGCCCGCGGTTTTCGCCACCTGTGGGGCGCTCGAGCGAGACGAGACATGAACATCCAGTGCCTTCCCGAGGCGGTCAACAATGCCGCCCCCCTCCCCCGCCGGGAGTCCGTCGGCGTGGACGTCGGCGGCGTCATGGTTGGCGGCGGAGCGCCGATCGTGGTTCAGTCGATGACAAACACCGACACGGCGGACGTTGAGGGGACCGCGGCGCAGGTGGCCGCGCTGGCGGGCGCCGGATCGGAGCTGGTCAGGATCACCGTCGACCGCGACGAGGCGGCGGCGGCGGTGCCGCATATCCGGGACCGGCTGGCGAAGATGCAGGTCTCCGTGCCGCTGGTCGGCGACTTCCACTACATCGGCCACAAGCTTTTGGCTGAGCACCCGGCCTGCGCCGAGGCGCTCGACAAGTACCGGATCAATCCCGGCAACGTCGGCTTCAAGGAGAAGAAGGACAGGCAGTTCGGCGCCATCATCGAGATGGCGATCGCGAACAAGAAGCCGGTCCGCATCGGCGTCAACTGGGGCTCGCTCGACCAGGCGCTGCTGACATCGCTCATGGACGCCAACGCAGAGAGCGCCACGCCGATGTCGGCCGGCGCGGTGATGCGCGAGGCGATGGTGCAGTCCGCGCTCCTCTCGGCACAGCGGGCCGAGGAGATCGGGCTTGGCCGCGACCGCATCATACTCTCAGCCAAGGTCTCCAGCGTGCAGGACCTGATCGCCTGCTACCGCATGCTCGCCGGCCGCTGCGACTACGCGCTGCATCTCGGCCTCACGGAGGCGGGCATGGGCTCGAAAGGCATCGTCGCATCGTCCGCCGCGCTCGGCATCCTGCTGCAGGAGGGGATCGGCGACACGATCCGCATCTCGCTCACGCCGGAGCCCGGCGGCGACCGCTCGCTCGAAGTGAAGGTGGCGCAGGAGATCCTGCAGACCATGGGGTTCCGCGCCTTCCTCCCCGTGGTAGCCGCCTGCCCCGGCTGCGGGCGCACGACCTCCACCGTGTTCCAGGAGCTCGCCAAGGAGGTCCAGAGCATGCTTTCGGAGCGCATGCCGGTGTGGCGCGAGACCTATCCGGGCGTCGAGGAGCTAAAGGTCGCGGTGATGGGGTGCATCGTCAACGGGCCGGGCGAATCCAAGCACGCCGATATCGGCATCTCGCTGCCCGGCACCGGCGAACAGCCGGCCGCGCCGGTCTTCATTGATGGCAAGAAGGCCGTGACGCTGCGCGGCGCAAACGTCGCCAACGACTTCAAGGCGCTGGTGGAGGACTACATCGCCAAGCGATTCGGAGAGGGCAAACAGCAGGACAACGCCGCCTGATGCGGTCGCCCGGGCCGGCGCTCCTTACGGGCCGCTTCCTCGACGTCATTGAGCACGACATCGTTCCGATGACGCGAGCGGGCGTCGCCGCCGGCAACAAGGTGTTCGGCGCGGCCATACTGAGGAAGGCAGACCTCTCGCTCGTGGTCGCGGATACCAACCGGGAGACGGCGAACCCGCTCTTCCACGGCGAGATATCGACGCTCAACAGCTATTACGTCCTGCCGGCGGAGAAGCGGCCGACGGCGCGCGACTGCCTGTTCCTCTCCACGCACGAGCCTGCCCGCTCTGCCTTTCCGCGATCGCCTGGGCCGGCTTCGACAACTTCACCTACCTCTTCGGCTACGAGGACACGCGCGACGCTTTCGCAATTCCGCACGATCTCCGAATCCTCGAGGAGGTGTTCGGCGTGGCGGACGGCCGCTATCGGCGCGAGAACGCGTTCTGGACGAGCCGAGCGCTGACGGAAATGGTCGCCCGCGCGCCGGAGGCGGAGCGCGGAAGGCTGACGGCGCGGATGGAGAAGCTGGCGAAGACGTACGCGGAGCTTTCGGTTATCTACCAGGCGCTAAAGGGCACAGCCGACATTCCTCTGAGCTGAGACGTGAAGCCGATCGAGACAGAGCGCGACATCGCGCGCGCCATGAAAGCGCTCATCGCCGCCGATCCGCGGCTCGTTCCGATTGCCGAGGTCGCCGGACCTCTGCCGCTCCGCCGCCGGCCGGGCGGTTTCGAAGGTCTCGCGTCGATCATCACGGCGCAGCAGATCTCTGATGCGGCGGCCGCCTCGATCTGGGGGCGCTTCAAGGCGGCGGTCGACCCGTTCACCGCCGAAGAGTTCCTCGCCACGCCGGAAGAAACTCTGCGGCCCGTCGGACTATCGCGCCCGAAGATCCGCACGCTCGCCGGCGTAGCCGCGGCGATGGCCGATGGGTTCGACGTCAATGCTCTGCACGACCTGAGCGCCCAGGCAGCAATGGCAGAGATGACGGCGCTGAGGGGCATCGGCCCCTGGACGGCGGAAATCTACCTGCTCTTCTGCGTCGGCCACCCGGACATCTTCCCTGCCGGCGACCTGGCGCTGCAAGTTGGAGTCCAGGACGGCCTCAGGATGCGGAAACGTCCCGACGATAAGAAGCTGAGGTCGGTAGCGCAGAAATGGTCGCCCTGGCGCGGCGTCGCAGCGCGGCTCTTCTGGGCCTACTACCGCGCGCGACGCGATGCGGCGAAAGTGGCCCGGAGCACATCGCCCCGGCTCGCCACACAGGTTGAGCGCGGCAAGGGAGGGGTCTAAGCTTCCCTCAAATCCGAGACTGGGGAGGTCTCAGATGGGGGTTTCATCGCGGATCGCCGTGCTGTTCGCGCTGTTGGTGCTGTCCGCGCTTCCGGCCGCCGCGGAAAAGCGCCTGGCGCTCGTGATCGGCAACAACGACTATGCCTCACTCGCCGCGAACGAGCAGCTGCAACGGGCCGTCAACGACGCCAACGCGGTCGGCGACGCGCTGGAGTCGCTCGGCTTCGACGTGACCCGCGGCGAGAACCTGTCGCGCGGCGCCATGCTGACGGCGCTCTTTGCAACAACGGCGAGGCTCGAGCCGGGCGATTTCGCATTCTTCTTCTTTGCCGGTCACGGCGTATCCATCGACGGAGCGAACTACCTTCTCCCCTCCGACATACCGGCAGCGGGCGCCGGCGCGGAGCGGCTCATCCAGGAGAGCGCGGTCTCCGAGGCGACGATCGTGCAGCAGCTGCGCGCCCGCGGCGTGCGGGTGGCGATGATAGTACTCGACGCCTGCCGCAACAACCCCTTCAGCCAGGGCGGGACACGCTCGTTCGGCGATACGACGCGCGGGCTCGCACGTCCTCCCGCGGTGGAGATCCAGGGCGTGTTCGGTCTCTACTCTGCAGGTTTCGGCGAGGAGGCGCTCGACCGGCTGGGCGAGGCGGACGACAATCCGAACTCCGTCTTCACGCGCATCCTGGTGCCGGAGCTGCGGAAGCCCGGACAGAGCCTGATCGACGTAGCCTATGCGGTCAACGAGGGGGTCGCGCAACTCGCCAGGACGGTGGGGCACAACCAGAACCCGGCCTACTACGATCAGGCGCGTGCGCGAGATGTGTTCCTCGCCGCCGGCTACGACGCTCCCCGGCCCGAGGAAAGCGAGCGGGCGAGAGAAGTCGTCGGCACGTCGTGCGGGAGCGCGCGGCTGCACTTCGATGCGGCGCGCGCCTCCAATCGCATCGAGGCCTTGCGGGACCATGTCGCGCGGTTCGGCCACTGCGAGTTCGCTTCGCTCGCGCGCATCATGATCGAGCAGATGGGAGGCGAGGCGGTCGCGGCCGTGACGCCGGATGCAACCGGGCGCACACCGCCGGCAACTGGGCAAGACGGAACGACGGGCCTCGATCCGCATGGCACTGCGAACGCCTTCGTCCGCGCGCTGACCGGCGGCACGCCCGTGCTCGACGGCGGAATGACGAACGGCACACCCTTCCATCTCACGTTCGAGTCGGCC
>CAZMJQ010000030.1:0-3192 GCA_964566475.1 uncultured Propylenella sp.
CGGTCATCGCGGCCTTCTTCCCCCTGGCGCTCGCGGTCGCGGTCGATTCGGGGTGGACGGTCTTCCTCTGGGCGGGGGCGCTCTTCATCGTCGTCGAGCTGATCAGCAACAACGTCATCGAGCCGTGGCTCTACGGCGCAAGCGCCGGACTGTCGCCTGTCGCCATCATCGGCGCGGCGGTCTTCTGGACGTGGCTCTGGGGACCGGTGGGCCTGCTTCTCTCCACCCCGCTCACCGTCTGTCTCGTCGTTCTCGGCCGGCACGTTCCGCAGCTCGCCTTCCTCGACGTGCTCTTCGGGGACAACCCGGCGCTCTCCCCGCCCGAGCGGCTGTACCAGCGGCTCCTAGCCGGGGACCCGCACGAGGCCACCGAGCGGGCGGAGGCCTATCTGCACGACCATACGCTCCCAGTTTTCTACGACGAGGTCGCAATTCCCGCGCTTGCGCTCGCCGAGCACGACCGCGCGCGCGGCGCGCTGGGCGAAGAGCAGCGGACACGGGTGGCCGAAGGCGCCACGATCCTGGTCGACAATCTGGCGGAGTGGGACGAGGCAGTCGCGCCGGCGGACACGAACGAGGAGGACGGGATCGCCGTGCTGGAAGAGCCGCCCGGGTCACGCCCGATCGCCGCCGGCGGGACGATCGTATGCGCAGGGGCGCGCGGTCACCTCGACGACGCCGCGGCCGCAATGCTGGGAGAGCTGCTCGAGCGTCGCGGCGCGGAGGTGCGCCTGCTTAGTTTCGAGGCGCTGCAGACCGCGCGGCTGCGCGAGATCGAGCTCAGCAATGTCGCCGTCGTCGCTCTCTCCTACATGAACGCCGACTCGCTGGCGCACGCCCGCTTCCTGATCAAGCGGCTGCGGCGCCGCCTGCCCGACGCGAAGATCGTCGCCGGCTTCTGGACCTTTCCGCCAGAGGGTGCGGAGAAGCGCGACCCGTTGAGCGCGACCGGAGCGGACGGCTTCGCGACGACGCTGACGGAGGCGCTGGAGACCGTCCAGACGCTCGCCGCGGAGCAGCCCGCAGGGGAAGGAACCGACACGGCCGGCGAGCCGCTCGGCATTGCGGTCGTCTCTCAAACCGGACACCGTACCAAGGGGCGGAGGCTCTCATAGTCCGAGCATCTCGCGCACCTCGTCCAAGGCCGGATGCATGGCCGGCACCAGGGTCCGGCCTTCGTCCTTCGCCTCCGGCTCGTTCAGCGTTGCAGAGCGCAGGATCGCTTCGGCCACGGCGACCTGGGCGTCACCATGGAGGAACCCGAACATCGCGTGGAACCCGAGCGCCCGATAGACCTCGAACTGCTCCTCGCTGAAGAACTGGTCGCCCGTGGTCTCGTGCGGGAATTGCGGATGGCGCCGCGCATAATCGCGGATGTAGTCGTTCTCGTCGCCGGTCAACGAGGCTTTCACATAGATAAGATACCCCTCCTGGCCCGAGCCGTAGTCGATCTTGCCGATGGCGACATGCGGGCCGTTGCATGGGGCCCGTTCTCCGGGCCCCATGCTCGCGCTCGAATCCGCCCCCATCCAGGCGCACGTCGCCTCGCTGACCGCCTGCCAAGGCACCCTGATGCGGATCCCGAGGTCGATCCGGGCGTAGCGCTGGAGAGCTATGAAGGAGCCGAAGCGCATGTCGCGGTCGGCCTCTCCGTCGACCACGACGATTAGCCTGCACTTCCTGCGCAGCAACTCGTAGACGCCGAGGTTCTCGATATGACCGCCGTCGGTGAGATAAACGAGATTGGTGTCCTCGTAGAGGCGACCCGTAAGCTCGTTGTAGAGATAGACCCAGACGCGCCGGCTGGCGGGCGCGGGCATCCTGCCGCCGCGCACCAGGTAGTGCGGGTTCTTCATCCAGAAGCCGAGGCGCACGTTGAGGAGGGCAAGCGTCGGCGTGAGCGCGCGGATGGATTTGGAGCCCATGTTCGACGACGCCGCGGCGCCGGAGACCGCTATGGCGGTCGGGAAGTCGAGGTCCGGCTCCGCCTCCTCCATCGCTTTCGTCGGTGCGTAGCAGGTGGCGTTGCTTCCGGTGAAGAGCGGCGAGAACAGGAAGAAGTCGCCGTTGCGCCCGCGGCGGTTGGCGATATCGGAGCCGTGGATGTTCAGCGTCGTATTGATGAGCGGATAGGGCGTGTTAATCGTCTCGATCTCGTGCAGCTTCATGCCGTCGAGCGGGAAAAGATCGCGCCCGCCGGTCATGGCCTCCTGGCCCGGCGCCCGGCGCCGCGGGTCGAAGAAGAACGCCTTGCTGAGCCGGTCGCGATAGAGGCGATGGAGCGAGTTGGCGTTCGGCTTCAGACCGTAGCTGAGCGCGAAGAGGATTGCGGCGATGAAGGCGTAGGCGAGCGCGGCGGGCGGAACCACCCTGCCGGTGACGTCGGCAAGCGCGGCGAGCTTCTGGATGAGGCCCGGAGCATGGGCGAGGCCCGCGAACTCGACCACGGCCGGCTGCGCCGCGTCGCTATCCGCTTCCGGGCAGGCCGCCGCGCCGTCGACGGAGAACGTGCCGGTGAGGTCGCCGGAGAGCGTCTGCCCCGGCAGCGACAGCTCCACGCGGCCGGAAATGTCCTGTGCCGGGCATGCGAGATCGGCCCGCGCCGCCGGCTCAGACATGATGCCCCAGTAGGCGAGGTGGAGATAGACGATCCACAGGAGCAGCGGCAGCACCGCGCCTGCGATCCAGACGACAGCCCGCGTCGTCACGGCGGCCAGGAAGGAGCGTATGCCGGGGCGGCCGCCGGCGTCCTTCAGGATGTCGGCCAGCTGCCTCCTGAAGAACATGACCACCGCCAGAAGCGGGGCCGCCGCCGCGGTGAAGTACTGGAGCCAGCCGGCGACGACGGCTCCCAGAGCGCCTCCTCCGGCATCGGGCGCGTTCATCCTGGCGCGGAACATCGCGGAGAGGACGAAGGACTGAAGCTCGGCGAAGACCAGCGCTGCGAGAACGATCAGATAGAGGGCCGCGTAGTGGGGCAACCGTCCCGATATTGCGTGCCGGAGGCTCCCGACCGGACGCTGCGGGACGCGAAACTCCGAGCGCTCGTCCTGCGGCAGAACCGAGCGGAAGAGCGCCCAGAGAAAGAACAGGACGATCCCCGCAAGGGCGCCGACGATCGACAGCCCGAAATTCGGAAACGGTATCCACGGCAACGCGTGGCCCAGAATGTCCGGCTCTGAAAGGTAACGC
>CAZMJQ010000031.1:0-7009 GCA_964566475.1 uncultured Propylenella sp.
TGCGCCTCGATCTCGAACCAGATGCGGAACTTCGTCTCCGGCGACCAGAGGTCGGCCATCTCCGGGCGGCTGTAGCGGGGGATCATGCCGCAGCGGCCCTTGCCGTCTCGGCGGCCGCGCGGATCGCGGCAATGTTCTCGGCGTATCTCCGCGGGCCGCCGCCGAAGATCGCCGCGCCGGCGACCAGCACGTTGGCCCCCGCCGCGGCGGCCGGGCCGGCGGTATCGGGGCCGATTCCGCCGTCGATCTCGATGTCGACGGCGCGGCCGGCAGTCAGCGCTGCCACGGCGCGTACCTTGTCGAGCATGGCCGGCATGAACGCCTGCCCGCCGAAGCCCGGGTTGACGCTCATGACGATGACCTGGTCGAGGAGGCCCACTGCATCTTCGATCGCGCGTGCAGGGGTCTCCGGATTGATTGCGATGCCGGCCCGCTTGCCCAGTGCGCGGATCGCCTCCAGCGCATTCCGCAAGTCCGCGCACGCCTCCACGTGCACCGTGATCGTATCCGCCCCCCCGACGCGAAGGCCGGGAGGTAGGGATCGGGCGGCATGATCATCAGGTGCGTGTCGAAGTGCTTCCGGGTAGAGCCACGCACGTTCTTGATGACCGGCGGCCCGAAGGTGATGTTCGGCACGAAATGGCCGTCCATCACGTCGAGGTGGATCCAGTCCGCTCCGGCGGCGTCGGCGGCCCCGATCTCCGCGCCGAGGCGGCTGAAGTCGGCCGAAAGGATGGATGCGGCGATGCGGAGGGGAGGGCGCATGGCGATGTCGGCTTACACGCCGGACAGCGCGCCGTCCACGGCCCGGCCGCAGGATGCGGCGTTATCCCCCGTAGCGCTCGCGCCAGGTCGGCAGCCGGTCGCCCGGAGCCGGCTCCGCCGCGTACACCGCGCGGGCGATGGCTCTCGCGAGCGAGGTGGTCGCGGCGGCGCAGAGCGCCAGCAGATCCCGCGGGGCGAGCGCACCCTGCCGCCGGCCCGTTGCCAGCGCGAAAACCGTGTCGCCGTCGAAAGGCGTGTGCGCGGGGAAGATGGCGAGCGCCATGCCGTCATGCGCGGCCATGGCGAGGCGCCGGGCTTCGCTGCGTGTCAGGGCGCAATCGGTTGCGATGACGGCCAGCGTCGTGTTGGCGCCGGGCTCCGCCGGGCCCTTGGTGACGACCGCGTCGGCATCGGGCGGCAACGGGGAAGGAAGGCCGCGTCCCCCGAACTCGCCGTCGCGCTCGAATGGCGCCGCACGGAAGTGCGGCGTGCCGCCCAGGGTGACGCGGCCCACCGGATTCACAGCCACGAAGGCGGCCACGCGCCCTCCGTTGACGAGAACCGTGTCGGCGGCGCCGAAGCCGCCCTTCAGGTCGGCCGTCGTCGCGCCCGTCCCGGCGCCGACCGTGCCCACGGCCGTGTCAGCGCGGGCCGCTTCGCAGGCGGCATGCGCGAGCGCGTGGTAGGTGGATCGCGCGGACGTCGATTCCAGGCGGCTCTTGTCGCCGCCGTTGGCGAGGTCGAACAGCGCCGCCGCCGGCACGATGGGCACGTGCGTCCCCGCGACTGCGAAGCCGCGCCCACGCGCGGCCAGCCATTCCATCGCCCCGTCGGCGGCGGCGAGCCCGAAGGCGGAGCCGCCGGTCAGCACGACCGCGTCGACGCACTCAACGAGGTTGCCGGGACGCAGCAGGTCGGTCTCCCGGCTCGCCGGCGCACCGCCGGCGACGTGCACGGCCGCGATCGCCGGCTCCTCGGCGATGAACACGGTGACGCCCGACTTCCGGGCATCGTCGGAGGCATGCCCGATGCTGAGGCCGGGAAGCGAGGTCACGCCAGGAGGTTCGGGAACAGCCCGAGCAGGCCGACGATGATGAGGTAGATGGCGACCACGTAGTTCAGGACCCTCGGAACGATCAGGATGAGTATACCCGCGGCGAGCGCGAGGATCGACTGAAGCAGGATCGGGGTGACGGTGATTTCCATGGGAGCCTCCTTGCCTGCGGCGATCGCAGCGAGGCGCCGCGATGCCGCTCGGAAAGGTAAGCCGCCAAACGGCCGGACGGTTGCAGCAAAAAGCCCCGGCGCGGGTGCGCCGGGGCCCTTGAAGCAGGAAAGCGCTTCGCCGAGGGGCGAAGCCGGCCTCCTACATCGCCTCCATCTGGGCGTAGCTGCCGCCCTTCCACTCGTAGAAGACGTAGCCGGGCAGCGTCACGTCGCCCTTCTCGTCGAAGCTGAGCGTTCCGAGCACCGTGTCGAACGTACCGCTGTTCAGCGCCTCGTTGACCGCGTCGTAGTCGGTGGAGCCGGCGGCTTCGGCCGCCTGTGCCCAGATCTGGATCGCGGCGTAGGTGTAGAGCGTGTAGCCTTCCGGCTCGATGTCCTTGGCACGGAACTTCTCCACGAGTTCCTCAACGCCCGGATTGTTGCGCGGATCGGGCGAGAAGGTCATGAGCGTGCCTTCGCCGGCGTCGCCGGTGATCGCCCAGTACTCGTCGGTGACCAGCGCGTCTCCGGAGACGAGGAGGGTGTCCATGCCCTGCTCGACCATCTGGCGCTTCATGAGGCCCGCCTCGGTGTGGTAGCCGCCGATATAGAGCACGTCGATGTTCTCGGACTTCAGCTTGGAAACCAGAGCGGTGTAGTCCTTCTCGCCGGCCGTATAGGCTTCGTAGAGGGTCTCGTCCTTGCCTGCGGCGTTCATGGCCGCCTTGGTCTCGTCGGCCAGGCCCTTACCGTATGCGGTCTTGTCGTGGATGATGGCGACGTTCTGGTTGCCGAAATTGCTGGCAAGATACTCTCCCGCCACCAGGCCCTGCTGGTCGTCACGGCCGCAGACACGATAGGTGCCGCCGTCCGGGTTCGGACGCTCGTCCGTAAACGCCGGGTTGGTCGAGGCCGGCGATATCTGGACGATGCTCTCGTCGGCATAGACGGCCGAAGCCGGAATGGACGAGCCGGAGCAGAAATGGCCGGCCATGAAGACCACGCCGTCACCGGCCATCTGGTTGGCCACGGCCACGGCCTGCTTCGGGTCGCAGGCATCGTCGCCGATCACAAGCGACAGCATCTCGCCAAGCACGCCGCCGGCGGCGTTGAGGTCTTCGACCGCCTGCTCGGCGCCCGCCTTCATCTGAGCGCCGAAGGAGGCGTATTGTCCCGTCATCGGGCCGGCCGTGGCGATCGAAATGTCGGCCGAAGCCGAGCCGGTCATGGCCCAGGCTACTGCCGCGCCGGCAAGTAGAAGCTTCTTCATGATGTCTCCCTCATAACCAAAGAACCCTTCCCCACCATCACAGTTGCGGCGGTCGGGTCATAGTCGTTTCAGACAAGGGCGAAAACGCCCCAGCTACCCTTGCATTTAGCCCATTTCCGCCCGGAAAGGAACGGGTCTTCGCGCCCGATTCGCCGTGATGGTTCACGCGCGCTCGCGCCAGCTCAGGGGGCCGGCGCGGTCATAGAGGAAATGATACTGGGAGCTCATCTGGCGGGCGCGCGTGATCTGGCGCCCAAGTGCTGCCGCGCCCATCATCACAATAAAATCGACCATCGAGAAGTAGAGCGCGGTCCCGAATGTCTCGGGCGGCAGATAGAACGATCCCTCGAACAGGCTGTAATGGATGAAGCGCGCCGCTACGGTAAGGAGGAGGATATAGACGACGAGCAGCCACCAGGGGCTCCAGGTGATGGCCGTGGCCCGCCCCGTCAGCCACGCCGCGCCTCCGGCCAGAAAGACGGTCACGAGCAGGAAATCGATCAGCGAGACTTCCCAGAGCGCCATGCCGGTTCCTAATGCCTCCCGCCTTCGAGATATGCGGCGCGGACTTCCTCCTTCGCCAGAAGCTCGGCGCCGGTGCCGGACATGGTGATCTCTCCGTTGACCATCACGTAGGCATGGTCGGCCAGCCTCAGGGCATGGAATGCGTTCTGTTCGACCAGGAAGACGGTGAGCCCCTCCCGCTTGTTGAGGTCGCGTATAACCTCGAAGATCTGCTTCACGACGAGCGGCGCCAGGCCGAGAGACGGCTCGTCGAGAAGCAGCAGCCGCGGCCGGCTCATCAAGGCGCGCGCAATGGCCAGCATCTGCTGCTCGCCGCCGGAGAGTGTCCCGCCGCGCTGATGCCGACGCTCCTTGAGGCGCGGGAAGAGCGCGAACACCCGCTCCAGATCCTCGTCGAAATGAGCGAACTGGGTGATCGCGGCGCCCATCTGGAGGTTCTCCAGCACGGTCATGCGCGGAAAGATGCGCCGGCCCTCCGGCGATTGGGCGATGGATCGCGACATGATCATGTGGGTCGGCAGGCGGGTGATGTCGTCGCCCTCGTAGATGATGGCGCCCTCGCGCGCCTGCGGGTTGCCGCAGATGGTCATCATCAGCGTGGACTTGCCGGCGCCGTTGGCGCCGATCAGCGCCACGATCTGGCCCTCGTGCACGTCGACGTCCACCCCGCGCAGTGCGATGATGTTGCCGTAGAAGGTCTTCACGCCGCGGACCGAGAGGAGCGGGGCGCCGCCGTTGCCGCTCATTCGCCGGCCTCCAGCTCGTGCAGCACTTCCTCGACCTCCTCCACTTCCTCGTCTTCGACGCCGAGATAGGCGGCGATGACCTTGGGATCGGTGCGCACGTGCTCCGACGAGCCGTCGGATATCTTCACGCCGTAATCGAGCACGATGATGTGGTCGGAAATCTCCATGACGACGCCCATGTCATGCTCGATCAGGAGCACCGACACGCCGTGCTCGTCGCGGATGAAGCGGACGAACTCGTTGAGCTCGGCCGATTCCCGGGCGTTGAGGCCGGCGGCCGGCTCGTCGAGGCACAGAAGCTGCGGCCCGGCGCAGACGGCCCGGGCGATCTCCAGCCGCCGCTGCGCGCCGTAGGGCAGGTCGGCCGCCGGGCGATCGGCGCGGTCGACGAGATCGATGCGTTCCAGCCAGTACACGGCCCGCTCGACCGCCGCCTCGCGCGCCCGGCGGAAGCCGGGGAGGTTGAAGATGCCTCCGATCGTGTAGTTGGAGGCGATCATCAGCTCGTTGTGCTGGGCGACGAGCAGGTTCTCCAGCACGGTCATGCCGCCGAACAGGCGGATGTTCTGGAAGGTGCGCGCGACCTTGGCGTGCCAGGCGATGTCATGGTCGGACATGCGCTCCAGCAGGAACACCGCGTCATCGCCTTCGGCCGCCCACTGGGAGCCGGACGCGGTCAGCTTGCGCACCGCCTCGTCGCCCAGCCCGCGGCCCCGGCGAAGCGCGATGCGGCCCTCGGTCGGCTGATAGAACCCGGTGATGCAGTTGAAGACCGTGGTCTTGCCCGCGCCGTTCGGCCCGATCAGGGCCGTGATGTCGCCGCGCCCCGCGTTGAAGGACAGGTCGCCCACCGCCACGAGACCGCCGAAACGCATCGTCAGGTGCTCGACCGTCAGGATGGGGTCGGCGTCCCAAGTGGGTCCTGTCGGGATCGGCGCGTCGTCGCTCATTCAGCCGCCGCGCCCCTGCGAGACGAAATTGGCGCCGATCCGCCTGCGTTCCTTGAGGGCGACCGAGGGTACGCGGCTCGTGATCAGCCCGCGCGGCTTCCACACCATGATGACGACCATGGCGAGGCCGAAGATCAGCATGCGGTAATGCGTCGGCTCGAAGGTCGGGCCGAAGACCTGCTTGAGGAAGTCGAGGTTCCGCAGCATCTCGATGCCGCCGATCATGACGATGGCGGCGATCACGACACCGATCTGCGAGCCGAGCCCGCCGAGCACCACGATCGCGAGAATGAGCGCCGACTCGATGAACGTGAAGCTCTCCGGCGAGATGAAGCCTTGTCGCGTGGCGAAGAACGAGCCGGCGAAGCCGCCGAACATGGCTCCGATTGCGAAGGCGGTAAGCTTGGTGTTGCGCGTGTTGATGCCGAGCGAGCGGCAGGCGATCTCGTCCTCGCGCAGCGCCTCCCAAGCGCGGCCAATGGGCAGCCGCCTCAGCCTGTGCGTCACGAAGTTGGTGAGGAGCGCGAGAGCGAGGATGATGTAATAGAGCCAGATGAAGCGGTGGATAGTGGAGAATTCGATGCCGAAGAAATCGGCGAATCCGCCTTCGCCGCGGGCGAACTCCAGCCCGAAGAAGCTCGGCTTCGGTATGCCCGAGATTCCGTCCGGGCCGTTGGTGAAAGTGTACCAGTTGAGCAGGACGATGCGGATGATCTCGCCGAAGGCGAGCGTCACGATCGCCAGGTAGTCGCCGCGCAGCCTGAGGACCGGAAAGCCGAGGATGATACCCCAGAAGCCGGCGAGAATGCCGGCGAGCGGCAGGCAGATCCAGAAACCGAGGCCGGTATATTCCGCCAGCAGTGCGAACGAATAGGCGCCGACCGCGTAGAACGCCACGTAGCCGAGATCGAGCAGGCCCGCGAGCCCCACGACGATGTTCAGGCCCCAGCCGAGCATGATGTAGGTGAGGATCAGGATCGCCAGGTCGATGAACTGGCGCCCTCTCGCCCCGGCGAACTCCAGAAGCAGGAAGGGCAGGGCGAGCGCAACGATCAGGAGCAGCGGCGAGACCACGCGGCCGACCCGCGCCAGTCCTTCTTCCGAAGGAGCGATTCCCTGCAGTCTTCCGGTCGCCGGCCGGTTCGCCTTGAAGACCAGAAGGTTAAGGGCCAGGCGCCCGGCGAACACGATGGCGACGGCTGAGACCAGCAGGCCCCAGCGCGTGGTCATCTGCAGCGAGCCCACGCCGATTTCGGTCCTGAGGCCGAGAAAGAAGAAGCCGAGAGCCGCCGTCAGAAGCGCCACAACCGCGGCATCCTTGAGCGACTCCGCGAAGAGGCTGCCGGTGGGACGGGGGACGGCATGCGCGGGAGGCTCGCCGGCCGCGGCGGAGCGCCAGGCCTCGACATCGCGCTGCTCGCCGAGCGCCGTGGTGCTGGACACGCGTTCGGCGGTCTCGTCGGCCATGGTCAGACCTTCTCCACGTCGGGGCGACCGAGCAGGCCGGACGGCAGGAAGATCAGCACGATGGCGAGGATCGAGAACGC
>CAZMJQ010000032.1:0-12218 GCA_964566475.1 uncultured Propylenella sp.
GTGACGATCTCGACGCGCGTGCGCAAGCTCGACCAGGTGCTGGCGGTCGCGGAGCGGTTCGACAACGTCCATTGCTCGGTGGGCACGCATCCACACAATGCCCACGAGGAGCTCGACGTGACGGCCGAGGAGCTCGCGCGACTGGCGGAGCATCCGAAGATCGTGGCCATCGGCGAGGCGGGGCTCGACTACCACTACGACAACTCGCCGCGCGAGGCGCAGGCGGCGGGGCTGCGCACCCATATCGCGGCGGCGCGGACGACCGGGCTGCCGCTCGTCATCCACGCGCGGGAGGCGGATGAAGACCTAGCGGCGATCCTTAGGAAGGAGTCGGAAAACGGCGCGTTTCCGATGGTGCTTCATTGCTTCTCGTCGGGACGCGGACTCGCGGAAGCCGGGCTCGCACTCGGCGCCTACATCTCGTTCTCCGGCATCCTGACTTTCAGGAATGCGCAGGAGATCCGCGCCATCGCCCGCGATGCGCCGGCCGACCGCATCCTCGTGGAAACGGACGCGCCGTACCTCGCACCGGTCCCGCATCGCGGCAAGCGCAACGAGCCGGCGTTCGTGGCCCATACAGCGGCCGTGCTGGCTGAGACGCGCGGCGTCAGCCGAGACGAGATTGCCGCTCAGACGACGGAGAACTTCTTCCGGCTCTTCGCCAAGGTCCCGAGACCCTGAGGGCGCGCTTGGGCGACCGTCTGCGCTTCACGATCCTCGGATGCGGCTCGTCGCCGGGCGTGCCGCGCATCGGCGGTCACTGGGGCGCCTGTGATCCGGCCGAGCCGAAGAACCGCCGCCGGCGCTGCTCGCTGCTGGCGCAGCGCATCTCCGACGCCGGAGTCACGAACGTGCTGGTGGACACGAGCCCGGACCTTCGCGAGCAGGCGCTTGCCACCGGCATCGCATCGCTCGACGGCGTGCTCTTCACGCATACGCACGCCGACCACATCCACGGCATCGACGACCTGCGCGGCTTCGTGATGAACATGCAGAGGCGCGTCGACATCTACGCCGACGACGTGACCATGGCCCGGCTGAAGGACGGGTTCCGCTACTGCTTCGAAACGCCACCCGGCAGCGAGTACCCGCCGATCCTTATTGGGCACCGCATCGATCCAGACGCCGCCGTGACCATCGGCGGGGCCGGAGGGCCGATTGCGGCGATGCCCGTGACGCAGCGGCACGGGCGCATCACGTCGCTGGCGTTCCGCATCGGCGGGCTGGCTTACTCGCCGGACGTCAGCGACCTCGACGATACCGCTGTAGAGCGGCTGGCGGGCCTCGACGTGTGGATCGTCGATGCGTTGCGTCCCAAACCCCATCCGAGCCATTTCTCGCTTCAGGAAGCGCTCGACTGGATCGGCCGCATCAGGCCACGGCGCGCGATCCTGACCCACATGCACATCGACCTCGACTACGCCACGCTACGCCGCGAGCTGCCGGACGGCGTGGAGCCCGGATATGACGGCATGGTCATCGAGCTGCCGGCCTGAGACGAACGCCGGCGGGAAGCGGCGCCGGAGGCGCCACCAGCCATCAGCCTCCCACCCATATCGTTTGGTTCCATAATATATCTTATGCGACATACAGATAGGGATGGCATGCCGCATTGCACGGTGCGGCCTGCGGAATCGTCCCCGACCGCTTGTCGCGACGCCTGCCGCAGACCGTGACCGGCGTTTGACTTGACCGGCGAAGGGAACCAACGACAAGTTGCGCGATGGGGATTCGGAAGCCGCGTATCGCGATCGTCTATTGTCGGCAGTGCGGCTGGCTGCTGCGTGCGGCATGGATGGCGCAGGAGGTGCTGTCGACCTTCTCCGAGGACGTCGAGGAAGTCGCGCTGCGTCCCGCGACGGGCGGCGCCTTTCAAATCGAGGTCGATGGCGAGGTCGTGTGGGAGCGCAAGCGCGACGGCGGCTTCCCGGACGCCAAGGCACTGAAGCAGGCCGTGCGGGACCGGATCGATCCGGATCGCGATCTCGGGCACGTCGACCGTGCCGCAAGCGGCGCGGGCGAAGCATGAGGATGACTGGGCATGAAGGCAAGCAAGGACATCCACGACCTCCTCGCCATCATGGTGCAGCTGCGGACCCCCGGACACGGGTGCCCCTGGGACCTCACCCAGGATTTCGCGTCGATCGCCCCGTACACGATCGAGGAAGCCTACGAGGTGGCCGACGCGATCGAGCGCGGAGATTTCGACGACCTGAAGGACGAGCTCGGCGACCTCCTGCTGCAGGTCGTGTTCCACGCCCAGATGGCGAGCGAGGCTGAGAAGTTCGCCTTCGGAGACGTCGTGGAGGCGATCACCGCCAAGATGATCCGCCGCCACCCGCACGTCTTCGGCAGCCTCGACGCGGAAGATGCCGCGGAGGTGAAGGAGCGCTGGGAAGCCATCAAGGCGGAGGAGAAGGCGGAGCGCGCGGCGCGCGCCGGGAAGAACGGGTATGCGGAGGCTCCGAGCATCCTGGAGAAGGTGCCCCTCGCCCTCCCCGCGCTGGCGCGGGCCGTGCGGCTGCAGGAGCGCGCCGGGACGGTCGGCTTCGACTGGGACGATCCGCACCAGGTGCTGGCGAAAATCCGCGAAGAGATCACCGAGCTCGAGACGGAGCTGACGCGCCCGGACCGCGACGACGAGCGCCTCGAGGACGAGTTCGGCGACATCCTCTTCGCCATGGTCAATCTCGGGCGGCACCTGGAGATCGCGCCGGAGACGGCGCTCATGCGCTCCAACGCCAAGTTCGCCACGCGCTTCCGACACATCGAGACGGAGCTGCACAACCAGGGCCGCAAACCCGAGGACGCGACGCTGGAGGAAATGGAAGCGCTCTGGGTGGAGGCGAAAGGCGCGCCAGCGTGAGTCGTAGCCCGGATGGAGCGCCGAAGGCCCGCAATCCGGGGACCCACTATCGTTTCGGGAGGCTCCTCCCGGATTGCGCTTCGCTTCATCCGGGCTACGACGCCTCAGGCTGCGGCGACGGCGACGTGCTCGCGCTCGGCCCATTCGCGGAACGGGACGAGGCGCTTCTCGGCGATGCGCACCTTGAGGCGCGCCGCGCCGGTCTCCGGGTCGTCGCTGCGTTCCAGGACCTCGGTGTTCCGGTAGAGCCACGGCGCCGCGCCGAGCTGGTCGACGCCGAGCTCCACGGTCACCATCGGCCGACCGCCCATCAGCGCATGCTCGATGGCCTGCAGCAGGTCCGGTATGCCTTCGCCCGTGACGGCCGACACGAGCACCGCCGGCGGCTCGGCGGCGACCGACCTTGCCCTCAGCGGCTCGCGCTGCGACGGCGAGAGACGATCGACCTTGTTCCACACCTCCACGATCTGCCGCCCGTCGCCGGGATGGATTCCAAGCTCGGCCAGGACTCCCATCACGTCCTCCGCCTGCTGGGCGGATTCGGGCGAGGCGATGTCGCGCACGTGCAGGATGACGTCGGCTTCCAGCACCTCCTCGAGCGTCGCGCGGAAGGCGGCGACGAGCGTGGTCGGAAGCTCGGAGATGAACCCGACCGTGTCGGAGAGGATGATCTCCTCGCCGTGCGGCAGCCGCACGCGCCGGAGCGTCGGGTCGAGCGTGGCGAAGAGCATGTCCTCGGCGCGGATGCTTGCGCCGGTCAGCCGGTTGAAGAGCGTCGACTTGCCGGCGTTCGTGTAGCCGACCAGCGCCGCGATCGGGCGCGGCACGCTCTTGCGCTCGGCGCGGTGCACGGAGCGCATGTTCCTGACGCGCGCCAGCTCCGCCTCGATCCTGCCGATGCGGGTCTGGATCTGGCGGCGGTCGGCCTCGATCTGCGTCTCGCCGGGACCGCCGAGGAAGCCGTAGCCGCCGCGCTGGCGCTCCAGGTGCGTCCACGATCTGACCAGCCGGCTTTTCTGATAGTTGAGGTGCGCCAGCTCGACCTGCAGGCGGCCCTCCTTGGTCTGCGCGCGCTCGCCGAAAATCTCCAGGATGAGGCCAGTGCGGTCCAGCACCTTAGCGGACAGCCCCTTCTCCAGATTGTTCTGCTGGACCGGGGTAAGCGGATGGTTGACGATCACCAGCTCGGCATCGTGCACGCGCACAAGCGCCGCGATCTCCTCGACCTTCCCCTTCCCCAGCAATGTCGCCGGAACGGGCTTGCGCATCGGCACGAGCTGCGCCGCGCAGACGTCGAGACCTATCGCTTCTGCAAGACTGACCGCTTCGGCGAGACGGGCATCGCCGCTCCGCGCCGGCGCACTGCCCGGCTCGGCGGCCGGGCCGCGTGCCTCCGGCAGGATGACGACGACACGCGCAGGCGTCCCCACGGCGCGCTCGTCGCCACGGGCTGCCGCCCCGAGGGCGGGCTCCTTCGTTGCGCGCCTATCCCTTGGCTTCAATCAGGTCTCGCTCGCCTCTTCCGTTTCCGGCTCGAAAAGCTGAACCGGATGCGATGGCATCACCGTCGATATGGCGTGCTTGTAGACGAGTTGCGAGTGGCCATCGCGGCGCAGTAGCAGGCAGAAGTTGTCGAACCACGTCACCACGCCCTGGAGCTTCACTCCATTGACGAGGAAAATCGTCAGCGGAATCTTGGCCTTACGAACGTGATTGAGGAATGTGTCCTGCAGATTGTGACTCTTTTCAGCCATTGTTCTTGCGCCCGGCCATTTATTGGTCTTCGCGGGTAGATTGCCCTTTTTGCAGTGCACTGTCACCCCCCAGCTTGCGCCGGCAGATAGCGGCAAGAACCGGGGCTACGAGAGCATTTCGGCAACCTCGTGGAAGGCGGCGCGGAGGCTTGTCGCCACGTGGCCGGGCTTTCCGTCGGCGACGGTGTGCGTGTCGATTCGCACGATCGGCATGACGATGGTGCTGGCAGCGGTCATGAAGGCCTCGCGCGCCGCCTTTGCCTCCGCGACGGTGAACTTCCGCTCTTCGATCCTGAGACCGGCGCGGCGCGCAACCTCCGACGCGGTCATGCGCGTGATGCCCGGCAGGATGTCCGTGCCGTTGGGACGCGTGACCAGGGTCCCCTCCTCCGTGACGATCCACGCCGTCGTGGCGGCACCCTCTGTCACATATCCCTCCCGATCGACGAACCACGCCTCACGGGCCCCGGCCTCCCGGGCTTTCTGCCGGGCGATCGCGTTGGGCAGGAGGCCGACGGACTTGATGTCCACCCGCTCCCAGCGATTGTCGGGAAGCGTGACGACAGCGACCCCCTCCGCAGCGAGGCGCTCGCCCACGGCCCGCGCCACGCTCTTGGCGGTCATCACCAGGGCCGGCGGCGTGGGGCGCACGGGAAAGGCATGGTCGCGCGGGGCCACGCCGCGCGTTACCTGCATGTAGATGAGGCCGTTGGAAACCCGGTTGCGCCTCACGGTCTCGCGCATCACCACCCTGAGCGCGGCGCGCGGCATCGGCATCGCGATGGAAAGCTCGCGGAGCGACCGCTCGAGCCGGTCGAGGTGACGCGTTTCGTCGACGACAAGCCCGTTCCAGATCTCGCAGACCTCGTAGACGCCGTCGGCGAACTGGTAGCCGCGGTCCTCGATGTGCACGCACGCATCGCGGTGCGGAACGTAGCGGCCGTTCACATAGGCGATGCGCGACATGCAGGGCTCAGACGCCGAGGCTCTTCAGCTTGCGGTGCAGCGCGGAGCGCTCCATGCCGACGAACTCCGCCGTGCGCGAGATGTTGCCGCTGAAACGGTTGATCTGCGCCGTGAGATACTCGCGCTCGAAGACCTCGCGCGCCTCCCTCAGCGGCAGCGACATGATGTGGGTGCTGCCCTCGCTCGGCGTCGACGGCAGGATTTCGCCGATCTCCTTGGGCAGCATGTCGGCGGAGATCACCGCATCGGGGTCGCCGCGGGTGAGGATCATGAGCCGCTCCACGTTGTTGCGGAGCTGCCGCAGGTTGCCCGGCCAGTCGTGCGCCTGCAGCACCGCCATGGCGTCGTCGCCGATCTGACGCACGGGAAGGCCGCTAGAGCTTGAGACGTGGCCCATGAAGTGCGCGACCAGCTCGGGTATGTCCTCGCGCCGCTCGGCCAACGCCGGCACACGCAGCGGCACCACGCTGAGGCGATGGAAGAGGTCCTCGCGGAACTGCCCCTCCTGAATGGCCAACTCCAGGTCACGCGCCGTGGAGGACAGGATGCGCACGTCCACTTTCACCTTGTTGGAGCCGCCCACCCGCTCGAAGGTCTGGTCGACGAGGACGCGCAGAATCTTACCCTGCGTCTCGCGCGGCATGTCGGCGATCTCGTCGAGGTAGAGCGTTCCGCCATGCGCCTCCTCGAGCGCTCCGACGCGCCGAGCGGCCCCGTTCGAGGGCTCCGTGCCGAACAGCTCCACCTCCATGCTGTCCGGCGTGATGGCCGCGGCGTTGAGGACGATGAAGGGGCCGCTCGCGCGGTTAGAGCGCTGGTGGATGGATCGCGCCGCGAGCTCCTTCCCGGCGCCGGAGGGGCCGAAGATCATGACGCGGCTGTTGGTCGGCGCCACGCGCTCGATCGTCTGGCGCAGGTGATTCATGACGGCGGAGGATCCAACGAGATCGTCTGACTCGCCGGAGCGCTGCTTCAGTTCGGCCACCTCGCGCCGCAGCTTGGACGTCTCCAGCGCCCGCGTCGCGACGAGCACGAGCCGGTCGGCCTTGAACGGCTTCTCGATGTAGTCGTAGGCACCGCGCTTGATGGCGGAGACGGCAGTCTCGATGTTGCCGTGGCCGGAGATGATGACCACGGGGAGATCGGGGTGCTGCAAGTGTATCTCGTCGAGCAGAGACAGCCCGTCGAGCCGGCTCCCCTGCAGCCAGATGTCGAGAAAGAGCAGGTTCGGCCGCCGCGCGCCTATCGCGGCCAGGGCGGCGTCGCTGTCGTTGGCGGTACGCGTGCCATAGCCCTCGTCGTCCAAGATGCCGGCGACTATCTCGCGAATGTCCGCCTCGTCGTCGACAACCAGAATGTCCGCAGCCATGTGGCCTCCGTTTCTTGCGATCAGTTTGCCGCGGCAGCGACAGCGGGTTGTTCTTCAGCCGGGCTGACGAGCGGAAAGGTCAATCGGACACAGGCGCCCCGTCCCCCATTCGCCACGGCGCGGGCGTCGAGCAGGGCGATCGATCCGCCGTGCTCCTCGACGATCTTGCGAACGATCGCCAGGCCGAGGCCGGTCCCCTTCTCTCGAGTCGTCATGTAGGGCTCCAGGAGGCGCTCGCGGTCCTCCTTCGGCAGCCCCTTGCCGTTGTCCTCCACGTCGATCACGGCCCGGTCCGCGTCGGCGGAAACGGAGACCGTGATGAGACCGGGCTCGTCGGCGGCATGCCGCGCCGCCTCGATGGACTCCGCGGCGTTCTTGACGATGTTGGTCAGCGCCTGCGTCACCAGCCGATGGTCGACACGGGCCATGACCGGGTGCTCGGGAAGCTCAAGTCCGAAGCGGATGTTCGGCTGGCTGACCTCCTGCAAGAACACGGCTTCCCGCACGACCTCGATCAGGTCGCGGTTCTCCATGATGGGCCGCGGCATGCGGGCGAAGCCGGAGAACTCGTCGACCATGCGGCGGATGTCGCCGACCTGCCGCACGATCGTCTCGGTGCACTGGTCGAAGACGCTGCGGTCCTCTTCGCTCACGCGCTGGCCGAAGCGGCGCTTGAGCCGTTCGGCCGAGAGCTGGATCGGCGTCAGCGGGTTCTTGATCTCGTGCGCGATGCGACGCGCCACGTCGGCCCAGGCGGAGCGGCGCTCGGCCGCCATCAGATCCGTGATGTCGTCCAGCGTGACAACCAATCCTTCGAGCTTGGCGCCCGAGCGCTCCTGGGTAACCTGCACGTTGAGGGTCCGCTGCTCGCCCTCGCGCGTCAGCTGAATCTGGTCGTGCGCCGGCCCGCGCTCGCGGTGCCGCGCATCCTCCAGCACGCTCTCGAGCGCCGGGAGCGCGTCGTCGAGCCGACGGCCGACGAGATCGGACTCCTCCATGCCGAGCGCCTCCAGCGCGGAGCGGTTGACGAGCGTCACGGTCCCCTGCCCGTTCAGCCCGATGACGCCAGCCGACACGCCCGAAAGCACGGCCTCGGTGAAGCGGCGGCGCTGATCCATCTGCGCGTTGGCATCGAGCAATTCGTCGCGCTGCGACTTCACCTGGGCGGTCATGGTGTTGAAGGTTTGCGCGAGCACGCCGATATCGCCGGTCGAGCCGCGCACCGGAACGCTGACATCGAGGTTGCCCGCCGATATTTCCTGCGCCGCGCCGATCAGCCGGCGGATCGGCGAGACCAGCCCGCCGGCGAAGCCGAGCCCGATCCAGATGGCGGACAGGAGGACGACGAGCGCCACGCCCGCGAACACGATCCCGAAGGCGACCTGAACGCCGAAGCGGTTGGCCTCCAGCTGCTCGTATTCGGCGGCGTTCTCCTCCGTCAGGCGCAGATTGCGTGTGACGCGCGGATCGAGCGGCCGGGACAGATAGAGATAGACATCCTCGAAGCTCGTGAGCTTGAGCACGCCGCCGACCAGGTCCGTGCTGCCGGGAGCGATGAGCGCCGGCTGGCCGGAATCGAGGTCTTCGAAGATCGCCGGCGGCGCCGGCGGGACGCGCACGTCGCTGTTCGTCTCGCCCTCCAGGATGACGCTGTTGTCGCGCCGGATGAGCTGGATGGAGGAGAGGCCACGGAGGCTCGCCTGGTTTGCGAGATAGCTCGAGATCGCCGCCCGGTTGGCGTCCAGGTCCGGGGTGACGCGGTTGAACTCGTTTGCAATGGCCAGAAGGTCGAGCGCGAGCTGCCTGCTGTGTTCCTCAACGTAGGCCTGCGCCACGGCGCGCGACGTGTCGATGATCGCCGGCACCCGTCCGCCGAACCAGCGGTCGAGCCCTTCGTTCAGCGTGATCGACGCGATGACGAGCATGAGGATCGCGGGCATGACGGCGATGAAGGAGAAGAGCAGGACAATCCGCACGTGCAGCCGGGCGGCCGCGCGCCCTTGCCGTCGCGCGATCCACAGGCCTGCCGCCTCGTAAGCGACGATGCCGACGAGCAGGAGGCCGACAAGCGCGTTTACGATGCCCGCTGCCCGCACGACGGACGGCGTCGGCTCGACCGGGGTCTGCCCCGTCAGGATGAGGAACGACGCGACCGACGTGATGACCGCGCACAGCACGATCGTGAGCCCGATGGCGCGCGGGATCCGTCGTCGCTCAATCAGGGAATCGGGGGTCGATGCAGTCGCCGCAGCGGTCATGAAATGCGAGGCAGTCCCAAGGATTCGTTGCATGCCCAAAGGTGCGCCCGGGCAACAGGCGTGACCAATTTGTCACTATTAAGACGAAGAGGGTCCGGCGGTCAAACGCCGCGCCGCATGACGTGGATCTCGAGTTCCCGGATCTTCTTGCGCAGCGTGTTCCGGTTGAGCCCGAGGAGCTCCGCCGCCTTGATCTGGTTGCCGCGCGTTGCCCCCAGCGCGGCGCTGATCAGCGGCACTTCCACCTCCCGGAGGATGCGCTGGTAGAGCCCGGGCGGCGGGAGGCCGTTGCCGAACTCTCCGAAATACTGAGCGAGGTGCCGCTCGAGCGAGCCGCCGATGCTGTCGCCGTCCTCGGCCGGCGGCGCCTCCATCTCCGACATGGGGCCGATCTCGTTCTCGATGATCGAGGCGGTGATGGTCTCCTGCGGATAGAGCGCCGTGAGGCGGCGGATGAGATTCTCCAGCTCGCGCACGTTGCCGGGCCAGCGGTAGCGCTGCATCGCCTCCACTGCCGCCGGCTCGATGGTCTTGGCGGGGAGCCCCTCGCGATCGGCCGTGGAGAGGAAGTGCCGGATGAGATCGGGAATATCGTCGGTCCGCTCGCGGAGCGGCGGCAGGCGGATCGGCACCACGTTGAGCCGAAAGAACAGGTCCTCGCGGAACAGCCCCTGGCGGATGAGCTGGCGCAGGTCCTTGTTGGTCGCGGCGATGATTCGCACGTCGGTGCGGATGGGCGTGCGGCCGCCCACGGTGGTGTACTCGCCCTGCTGCAGGACGCGCAGGAGCCGCGTCTGCGCCTCCATCGGCATGTCGCCGATCTCGTCGAGGAAAAGCGTGCCGCCCTCGGCCTGCTCGAAGCGGCCGGAGGAGCGGGCCTGTGCGCCGGTGAAGGCGCCGCGCTCGTGGCCGAACAGCTCCGACTCGATGAGGTCGCGCGGGATCGCCGCCATGTTGACGGCGACGAACGGCCCCTTGCGGCGCTTGCCGTAGTCGTGGAGGGCGCGCGCCACCAGCTCCTTGCCGGTGCCGGACTCGCCGGAGATCATGACCGTCAGGTCGGTCTGCATCAGCCGCGCCAGCATGCGGTAGATGTCCTGCATGGCGGGCGAGCGGCCGACCAGGGGAATGGCCTCGCTCCCGTCCTCCTCCGCCTCGATACGCCGGCCCCCGCGCGGCTCCGCCAAGGCGCGGCCGACGATTGCGGTCAGCTCCTTCAGGTCGAACGGCTTCGGCAGGTAGTCGTAGGCGCCCTTTTCCGACGCGCGGATCGCCGTCATGAACGTGTTCTGCGCGCTCATCACGACGATCGGCAGGTCGGGCCGCGTGCGCTTGATGCGCGGGATCAGGTCGAAGGCGTTTCCGTCGGGCATGATGACGTCGGTGATGACGACGTCGCCCTCGCCTTCCGCCACCCAGCGCCAAAGCGTGGCGGCATTGGAGGTGAGGCGCACCGTGTAGCCGGAGCGCGAGAGCGCCTGGTTGAGCACGGTGCGGATGGCCGCGTCGTCGTCCGCTACGAGTATGGTGCCGCTCGTCATGGCTCTCCGTTCAGGTCGCGGCCCGCGCCGTCGTCGGCGTGGGCGGGCATGAGGATGCGGAACACGGTGCGGCGCGGCTGGGACTCGCACTCGATGACGCCGCCGTGGTCGCCGATGATCTTGGCGACCAGTGCAAGACCGAGACCGGTTCCGTTGGTCTTCGACGTGACGAAGGGATCGAACAGGTAGGGCAGCAGATCCTCGTGCACGCCGGGCCCGTTGTCGATCACGGAGAACTCCAGCGGCAGGCTGACCCGGCTGCGGCTTCCCGGCATCGAAAGCCGGATACCCGGGCGGAACGCGGTGCGGAACAGGATTTCCGGATCCTTCGTCCCCTCAAGCGCCTCGGCGGCGTTCTTCGCGAGGTTGAGAAAGACCTGGATCAGCTGGTCGCGATTGGCGTGGACGGGCGGAAGCGAGGGATCGTATTCCTCCTGGATGCGAACTCTCCGGGCGAAGCCGTTGCGCGAGATCACCTTCACGCGCTCGAGGACCGAGTGAATGTTGACCGCCTCCCGCGTCGTCGGGCGCTGATCGCCGAAGGTCTCCATGCGGTCCACGAGGCCGACGATGCGGTCCGCTTCGTCGCAGATGAGGCGCGTCAGTGCACGGCCGTCCTCGCTGGCGTCGGTCTCCAGCAGCTGCGCGGCGCCGCGGATTCCCGACAGCGGGTTCTTGATCTCGTGCGCCAGCATCGCCGCGAGGCCGGTGACGGTGCGCGCGGCGCCGCGGTGCGTGAGCTGGCGGTCGATCTTCTCCGTCATGGAGCGCGGGAGGAGCATGAGCGCCACCTGCCCCGACTGCTCGGCAACCGGCGCGGCGTAGATGTCCACCACCCGCTCCAGGCCGAGGCGCGGCGAGCTCACGTCGACACGATACTCCGTCACCGGCGCGCCGCTTGCCCGCACCTGCTCTATGAGGCTGAACAGCGGGCTGCCGAACGGCACGAAATGGGCAAGCTCGTAGCGTGCCAGCACGGCGCCGGAATTCTGGAAGAATATCTCGGCGGCCTGATTGGCGCTCGAGATGTGCCCGTCGGGCGCGACGGTCACGACGGGATGCGGCAAGGCGTTCAGAACGGCGCCTGCGCCGCCCTTGAAGGCCGGCTCAGCCGTTACGGTCAGATCGCCTGGCTCCAATGCTCGATCCTCTGTTGCCCAATTTATAGGCAGCTGCCCAATTGCCTTGAGAATAGCCAATTGCGGAGCATACGCAAGAGGCGACGGATGCAACGGCGGTATGCTATGAGCGCCGCCAAAACGCCTCTCGGGCACGCATGCAAGCCGTTCCAGCACGTTCACACGGCGCCGTCTCCGCGCTGGTCGTCGCCGCCGGCCGCGGCCATCGCGCCGGACAGGACCTGCCGAAGCAATACGTGCGGCTCGGCGGCACATGCGTGCTGCGGCGCACGCTCGAGGCGCTTTTGTCGCACCCGGCAATGTCGTTGGTCCAAGTGGTGATCGG
>CAZMJQ010000033.1:0-10485 GCA_964566475.1 uncultured Propylenella sp.
AAGGCATGTCAACCCTTAAGGACATCGATCTCGGCTTTACGCCGGCGACGAACACGAGCGCCATCAGGCGCCTCGGCTTGCGCCCGGGCGAGGAGACCGAAACCACGGCGCTTTGGCTTGATACGGCCGATTGGACGCTCAAGCACCTGCGGCAGGTCTACCGGTGCATATCGGAAACCGTTTTCGTGACGAATCTCCCCGTCATGGCTATCGCGCCGAGATCACGTTCGACGCTTTCGGAGTGGTGACGGATTATCCGGGACTTTGGACGCTGGCCGACCTAACGCAGGCCGGCGGCCCTGAAGCATGATCAGGGATTGCCGGACGGGCGCGCGCCGGCAGGGTCGAAGCAAGCGGTTCACAAAGCGATGTCTTCCGGTCCCATTTGCAGGTTAAGGATGCAGGTAATGCGACAAATTTATCCCGATCTATGGCAGACCAGCCCGGAGCATCCGCTGGCGAGCTCTCCCACTGTCTGCAATGCCTTCCTGCTTGTAAGGGAAGAGGGCAACGTTCTGTTCTACAGCACTGGCCGAGAGGCGGTCGGCAGAGTGGACGATCGAGCCGATCACGACCGCATCGAGAATCTGGGCGGCGTCGATCACGTGCTTCTAGGATCACTGGCACGAGGCAGCGCCCTCGCGTCGAACGATCAAGGAGCGGTTCGGCGCAGCCATCATCAGTCATGCTCGCGACACGCCGCCGATCGAGAAAGAAAGCGGCGTTCCACCGGACGCGACCTTCTGGGAGCGACAGACACTCCTCGGCAGTATCGAGGCGATCCCAACGCCCGGCCACACCGTCGGCAGCGCCTGCTACCTCTATCGATCGCGGCACGGCAGGACCTATCTCTTCACGGGAGACACGATCTGGTCGTCGCGCGGCAGCTGGACGACGGTCACGTTCGAAGACGATTCGAAGCGATCCTCGCACAGGTCAAGCCTAGATCTGCTGGCAACGCTTGAACCCGACGTGGTGCTCTCGGCCATTGCTCCCGACGAAACCTTCAAGGAGATTACCACTTCGAAATGGCGCGCCGCGACGGAGGAGGCCAACGCCAGCCTCGGCTGACGGCCGGAGCGACATAGCGCCCGTCACACACCCTAGTCGACTTCCGTTGGGTCTGGCTCGCAAGTCGCCGAGTACCTGCCGATCCAATTGCCGGGGGTCATCCCGTTTCCACGGACGGGCGATTCCGGTTTCGCTCGGCAGGAAACCGGAACCTCGTCTCGACCTATGAGTTTGCAGGAGACTAGGCGACTGAGGAGAGGGGCCTGGAGATGGCCTCCGGGACCCAACAACGACTTCGCCTCTCCGGCGGCACGGAGTTGTCCTTCATCACGGCAGGTGACGCGTCAAAGCCCGCCATGTTGCTCCTGCACGGATTCCCGGGTTCCGCGCGAACGTTTCGGGAGGTCGTGCCCCATCTCTCGCAGGCCGCCTATGCCTTACCTAGCAGAAGCGAGATCGGAACAGGTCGACGGCTGGAATCGGGAGCTGAGCGGCCGGGCCTCACGCTCATGGCCACGGCTGCATCGCGCGAGAAGCTGACACTCGAAGGCTGTCTCGCCAAGCATTTCCAGAATTCGAACGATCGTTCAGATCGACCCTTCCTAGCGACGCAACCTGCGAAGGGTGAAGCGGAGGCGGTGCCATTCGGCGATCGTCATGCCGGCAGCGATCGCGACCCCCTGGATGACCAGCTGGATGGCCGTCGAAAGGCCGAGGATCTTCAGAAGCTGCCCCAGCTGCGTGAGAAACAGGGCAGCGCCAGCGACCGCCACCATCGAGCCGATCCCGCCTACGATCGCTGTCCCGCCGAGCACTGCCGCGGCGATCGGGGCGAGGAGGTAAGGCTCGCCGACCAGAAGCGTGGGATTGCGGATGAACGCCGAGGCGAGGAGGCCAACCACGCCGTAGAGAAAGGCCGCGGCCACGTACGCCGCGAGCTGGTAGGCGGGCACGCCGATGCCGGCCACCCAGGCCGCACGAGGGTTGGCTCCGACGGCCGAGAAACGCCGGCCGACCACCGTCTTGCGCAGCACCAGCGTGAGGACCATGACCAGAAGCACGGCCACCCAAAAGGAGACGTTCAGCCCCAGCAGGCGCGAGCCGCCCCAGTCGGCGAGCGCCGGCGGAACGCGCGCCTCGGCGGGAAGGCTCTCGCGGTACCACAGTGTGGCGCCGGACGTCATGGCGCCGACCGCGAGCGTGACGATGAGGGCGTTCAGTCTGAGCCCGGCGACCAGAACGCCGTTGACGAGCCCGATGGCCACGGCGAAGACGAGCGCCGCCACGATCGCTAGCAGCATGTCCTCGTCGCGCCCGCGCGAGAAACCGAGAATGATCGTCGACGAGAGCGTGACGACGGCAGGGATCGAGAGGTCGATCCCGCGCGACATGAGGACGATCGATTCGCCCATCGCGGCAATCGCCAGCAAGGCGGCGAGCGGAAGCACGGCGGCGAAGCTCGACGGCAGAAGGCTGCGCGGGGCAAGCAGCGCGCTCATCAGAAGCAGCGCCGCGAACGCGATCCAGATCGCCATGAAGCGCATCTGGAACCCCGCCGCCATCCCGCTTCCTGCCGGGCGGGCCTGCCCGCGCTCGACTTCCTCCCGCATCGTCATGGCGCGTGACCCCTCGCCGGCAGGCGCCCGGAGAGGCCGCTGATCCGCGCCCATAGACGGCTCACTGGCTGCCATCCCGAATAGAGCATCACGGCAAGCAGGGTCAGGGCGCCGCTTATGATGATCCCGGCACCCGTGTTCAGTCCGAGCAGCGTGATGATGTTCACCGTCAGGGCGAAGAAGAGCGCGCCGAGGACGGCGCCGACGAACGACCCGCGCCCCCCGGTGAGCGCGGCGCCTCCCAGCACGGCCGCGGCGATGCTGGTCAGGGTGTAGGTCGCGCCGACCGTGGGATGCCCGAAGCCGACCTCCGATGCGAGGAAGAAGCCGGCGAGCACGGCCAGTACTCCGGAGAGCACGTAGGCGCGGACGTGGACGAAATTGATCCTCACGCCGTTCCGCTTCGCCGCTTCCTCGCGGAAGCCGACGGCCCGCAGCCTGAGCCCGCCGCGCGTGAAGTAGAGCCAGAGGTCGCCGAGCGCGGCAACGGCAAGGATCACGAAGAAGGACGCCGGCGCGAATCCGATTCGTGTCTTCAGGAGTGCGGTGAATTCCGTGCTGATCGAGCCGAACGGCGACGGCCGCCCCAGCAGCGCGAAGCCCTGCAGAACGCTCAGCATGGCGATCGTCGTGATGACCGAGTTCATCCCGACATGGCGGACGAGCGTGCCGTTCGCAAGGCCCACCATCAGCCCCAAGACGAGACAGGCGAGGACGCCGAGCATGAGCTGCGACGGGCCGAGGCCGGCGGCGACGATGAACGAGGCGAGCACGACCGTCAGGCTCATCAATGCGCCGACGGAGATGTCGAAGCCGCGCACCATCAGCACGTTGAACTGCGCAAGGGTGACTAGGGCGAGCGGCGCGGTCGCTAGCAGGATGTGCCGGACGTTGATGGGCGAGAGGAACACGTCGGACTGAAGCGCCGCGTAGGCACCGACCAGCACGATAAGGACCGACAGGAACATGAGCGGCACCCACCACCTGGTGCTGCCGCCGCTCAGAACGCTCGCGAAGCCAGCGAGCGGGGAAGGCGCGCCGCCGCCCGCGGAGGGCTTCGCCGACGCGGAAACCTCCGTGGAGCGAAGGAAGGAGGACACGATGCCCTCCTCGGTGACCTCGGGGCCGGCGAGCGTGCGGATGACGCGGCCCCGCGAGAACACGAGCACCCGGTCGCACATGCCGGCAAGCTCCAGCGCATCGGAGGAATTGACGACGCAGGCGATGCCTTCGTCCGCCTTGGCGCGGATCGCCCGGTATATGTCGAAGCGGGCATTGGCATCGACGCCCTGCGTCGGCTCGTCGATGAGGATCGTGGTGGCGCCGCTGAGGAAGTTGCGCGCAAGCACCGTCTTCTGCTGGTTGCCGCCCGAAAGCTCGCTGACCGTCTGGTCGAGGGTCGCCGCAACGATGCCGAACTGCCCGACCAGATCGGCCGCGCGCGCATGCTCCTTCCGCGCCGAGACGATCCCGCCGGCCGAAAAGCTTTCCAACACCTGGACGGTCATGTTCTCGCGCACGCCGAGCACCGGGAAGACCGATTCCTGCGACCGGTCGGCGCTGAGCGACAGGATGCCGGCGGCCACGGCCTCGGCGGGCGCCCCGGGCCGGACGGGCTTGCCTCCGGAGGCGATGTAGCCGGTCGCCTCCTCCAGACCGCCGAGGGCCCGGAGCACGTCGCGCTGACCGTTCCCTTCGGCGCCGGCGAAGCCGAGCACCTCGCCGCGATGGACATGGAACGTGAAATCCCGGAACCGCGCCCCGCTGAGGCGCGTCGCCCACATGGCCACGCGGTCATCCCCGGTCGTCTTCTCCGGATAGCCGGCCTCGATCGGCCGCCCCACCATGAGCGAGATCAGATCACGTTCGGAGAGGGCGTCTCCGACCTCGAACGTGCCCTGCCCCTCGCCGTCCCGGAGGATCGTCACCCGGTCCGCGAGCGCCAGGATTTCCGGCAGCCGATGGCTGACATAGACCACCGCATTTCCCTCGCCAGTGAAGCGGCGGACGATGCGGGTGAGATTTTCGACCCCGGCGAGGTCGAGGCTCGATGTCGGCTCGTCGAGGAGCAGCACCTGCGGGTTGGCGCTCAGCGCCTTCACGATCTCCAGGAACTGTCGCTCGGCAGGCGAGAGCGCCCCCACGAGGGCATCGGGCGGGATGTCGAGTTCGTAGGGCCGGAGCTGCCTTTCGGCATAGCGCTTCATGGAAGCAAGCGACGCCGATGTGTCGCCCGCGGCCAGAAACAGGTTCTCCGCGACCGTCAGCTCGCGGATGAGGGAGTCGTCCTGATAGACCGTCGCCAGCCCGAGGCGCCGCGCAAGCAGCGGATCGGCTCGGGTCAGCGGCTCGCCCTTGATGTCGACGCTGCCTTCGTCAGGAACGATCGCGCCGCTTGCGATCCCGAGCAGCGTGCTCTTACCCGATCCGTTCTCGCCCAGCACCGCATGGACCTCGCCCGGCCGGCATTCCAGGCTGACCCTGCTCAGTGCCTGGACCCCGGGATAGCTCTTGGAGATTCCGGCAAGCTTCAGAAAGGGCGCTGCGATCGGACCGACTCCTGGCTCTGTCGTCAGGACGGGCGCGGACCAGAGGACCGCGCCCGTCGCGATACCCGGCGTTTGGACGCGAAGGCTAGTTCGCGAACATCGCCTTCAGCATATCATTGTCGATGCGCGTCGACACGGAGGCGTCGAGCGGAAGCTCGCGGTTGCACATGCCCTGCTCGACCTGCCGGAACTGGAAGGGAATATCGACGACCTCCGGAATCTCCTGGCCGGCCAGCTTCATCATGCCGGCCGTAAGCGCCACGCCGGACTGGAAGTTGTGACCGGACGCGAAGAAAATCTTGAAGTCCGGATCATTCACGTCTTCCCAGTCGCAGAACAGTCCCTGCTCGTCGGTGCGCAGCGCGACGACGACGTCCGGCTCCTTGCCGGCCTCCTGGTAGGCCCTGAGGCCGCCGCGGAAACCGTCGGAGTATTCGTAGATGATGCCGTCCACGTCGGCGTTCTGAGCGAGGAAGCCCGAGACCGCCTGGAACGTGCCCTCCTGCGTCCAGTTCGTGTCGGCCTTGCCGATGAGGCTCATGCCGGCGTGATTGGCCATCTCCTCCTCGGCGCAGGCTTGCCATGCGGCGCTGAGGCCGTTGCCGGGCGTGCCTCCGAGCGCGACCACGCCGACTTCGTCATCTGCCGTGTTCTCCGCTACCGCCTTGATCATGCCGGTGCCGAGGTCGCAGAGGTTCTCCGAGACGGTCGTCAGGTAGTCGACGCCCGCCTGCCCGCCCACATAGGTGCCGTTGTGCAGCACAACGAGGCTGCCGGCCTCGGTCGCCTCCTGGATCGTGGGAAGCAGTGCCGTGGAGGCGTCGGCGAACACGACGATCACGTCGACCTGCTGCGCGATCATGCTGCGGAGGTCCGAGATCGCCTTGGTCGGATCGTTGCGCGCCGACGTGTAGATGATCTTGCCGATCTCCGGATAGGTCAGGGCCTCCATGATGAATTCCATCTTGGTGACCTGACGCCAGACGTTCTCGCCGAAACCGTCGGCGAGCGCCACGGTCACATCCCCGCCCGTGCCGGTCTCGCAGACGGAATCCTTCCAGCATTGAAGCGCCAGCTCGCGCTGCTCGTCCGACAGTCCTTCGGCGAACCTGTTGAAGCTCTCGGTGACGACGGGACCGACGTTCTCCGTTCCGCCGAGCGACTTGGTCAGCAGTTCCTCCGACGTTGCCGCGAGAACGGACGCCGTCGCGAAAGAAAGGGCGATCGAGGCGCTCACCGGCACTGCGAGCGCACGCAAGTTCTCAGATCTCATCCTCATGATTTTCCTCCCTCATGCCCCGATCGACGCGGGGCCTTGCGTACTATTTCTTGTTCTTCAGCCACGGATAGCGGGCCACGTCCTTTCCGGCATAGTCGGGGTCGAGGTAGATGAAGCAGCGCTGTATCTTCCAGTCGCGGATCTCGAAGACGTCGCACCAGCGTCCGGCGCCCCATCCCGGGACGTCCGCCCGCCACGGTCCGTCCTTGTGCTCGCCGTGGCTGGTGCCCTCGCACACCACGAAGTCGCTGCCGGAGAATATCCAGTTGAAGTGCGAGTAGTGGTGGACGATCGACTTGAGCGTGCCGCCCACGTCCCCGAAGAGTTGGCCGATCTGGTCCTTGCCGGTGGCGATGCCCCATTTGGGGAAATAGACCTGAGCGTCATCGGCGAACAGGTCGAGGATCGATCCGCCGTCGGAAGTCTTTCCTCCGTTGTCGAACGCCTTCAGGTATTCGATTGCGACCGACTTGCGCTGCTCGTCGGTCATGGTTTCCCTGGTTAGTGCCATGGTTTCCTCCCTCGTTCTTGCGGCAGGTCCCGATGAGCGGCGCCCTCCCGCGGGACATGCGCTATCGCGTCGTCTCCTTGTTGGCTGCGTTGGCCGCCAGGTAGGCGAAGGCCAGGAACGGCCCGAGAGTCGCGCCGCCTGCCCAGTATGCCCGTGCGGATGCCGAGGCGACGCAGTTGCCCGCGCCGTAGAGGCCCGGGATGGGCTTGCCCATATGATCGAGCACCTGGCCCTTCGGGTTCGTCATCGGCCCGCCCTTGGTGTCGAGGTTTCCGCCCGTCAGCAGCGTGGCATAGTAAGGCCCCGACCCGCTGATCGAATACATGGTCGGATTGGGACCCGCGGGCGACTCGGCCGCCGGGCCGTTGAAGAGCTGCTCGACCGCCCGCTCGCCGCGCCGAAAGTCGGAGTCCTTCCCGCTTTCGGCGAACCCGTTGAACCGCTCGATGGTCGCCTTGAGGTTTTCGGCGAAGTCGTCGGAGAGCTGCAGCCCTCCGATCTCCGAGGCATACTCCTTGAGCCGTGCGCGGATACCGGCGCCGAGGTCCTCCAGGGTCCTCCCCTTGATCACGTGCGCGTCGTCGGCGCCCTTCGGCACGATGAACCGCCCGTACTCGTCGCTTGCGGAGTGATCCTGGCTGCGCTGGTCCCAGACCGCGATCAGGACGAGGTTGGGATATTCCGAACGCGTCGGGTCCCACTTGAAGAAGGCCTGGGCCGATTCGTTGTAGGCGAGCTTCTCGTTAGTGACCCGTTTGCCGTTGCGGTCGACGTAGATCATCGAGTCGCCGGAGGGCGAGAACGTGCCGATCAGCTCAGGGTCATTCCTGAGCGCCTTTTCAAGAACGACCGGGCACATCCACGAATAGTTCATGTTGCGCAGTTCGGCGCCCAGCGCCGTCGCGATGTGCACGAAGTCGCCTTCGTTCGTCGGGGCCGCGCAGCCGCCGAGCACGGGCGCGCTGAGATAGTTCTTCCGCATGTCCTTGTCGTGGGTGAAGCCGCCGCTTGCGAAGATGACGGCCTTCTTCGCCTTCAGCCGCACCGTTCCGCGCGCGGTGTCGGCCTCCACCCCGACGACGCGGCCGGACTTGCTAACCACGACGCGCTGCACGCGGTGTCCGGTGCGCACCTCGACTCCGTCGCGCTCCGCGGCTTCGGCCATCGTCCGCATAGCCACCTTCCCGCCATCCGACATCGTGTCGCGCGCCTCCAGCGGAACGAGCACGCGTCCGGTGGGCGCCTTGTCCTCCGGCAGTTCCGCCCAGTAGTCGGGGACCGCCTCGCAATGGCGGTATTTCAATGCGCCCTTCTTCGCCAGAAGCTCGGTCGCCTTGGACGCGTTGTCGTAGATGGCGGCACACAGGTCGTATTCCAGCTTCGTCATTCCGAAGTGGCGGTCGTTCGCGTCATAGGTTTCCGGCCGGGAGAGCCGCGCCATATATCGCAGGCAGTCCTCCTTCCTGTCCTCAATGCCGAGCGCGCGCATCGGCACGTTGTTCGGCACCCAGTACCAGAAGGCCGCCTTGCGGGTCGTGCCACCGATCTCGGAAGCCTTCTCGAGTATGACGACCTTGTTTCCGTGCCAGCGCGAGAACAGCGCGGCGGCGAATCCGATGCCGCCGCCGCCTACGATCACGATGTCATAAGTAGCGTCGAACTTCCTCGCGTCCGACGGCGCAGGCGAGCGTCGGGCAATCCTGGCCATGAGCGTTTCCCCCGGTAAGGCCTTCTCCGCAGCCGAGTTCCTGCTCGGGCTCGCGGCATCCGCCCGCCCTGTGTGTATCCGCGCCGCCGCCTCGTCTTTCAGATTCCTGCGGCTTTCAAATTTGCGTCGGTGACATCGACCGTCCCGCGTATGCCGTTGAGCGCTCGCCGAAATCGTGGTTCAATCCGCGCAAGAGCCGGAAGTGCCCGACCCGGTCGGGAGAGGGCGCCCGGAATTTGCGGCCCAACCCTACATCGCATAGCCAGCGGAGGGCCGCGGGGAGAGCGCCGCGATGCAGGCGACAGGCCGGGGCATCCCAGCTGACCGGTTTTGTGGGCTCGAGCAGTTCGACCGCCGAGGCAAGGCCGACGACAGTATCGGATTTTGCATAGCCGGAGCAAAACCTTATGCGCTGGAGTTCAACAACAGTGAAGACGTCATCTGTCTTCTGCTGGGCGACATCATCACCGATACGAAGTTCGAAGACGACGGCGAGAGGCCGCTGCTTTTCGCCGGGCAAAGCTCCGCCTTCCATCCGCGCGGGGGCAACGTGCGGGTCCGGGCACACGAGGTGCGCCACGGTTTCATCGCCTTCAGCTACGCCCGCTCCTACCAAGAGCGCTTCGACGACATTGATCTGGGGTGGACCAGGCGGAACGGCAGCCGCAACAACATCCGCGGCGGAATGATTTCGGCCCTTTCCCGGCATGCCCGCGCCCGCCTGCGCTCAGGCGAACAGCTCGGCGCGTTCGAGATACAGTCTCTCGCCTCGCTCGTATATCTCGAGACGTTGCGAACACTGGGTAAAGTTTCCGCCCATCCGCGCGCCGCGCTGTCGGATCGGCAGTTTTCAGCAATACGCGATCTCGTCGAAGCCGAACTGGCCAACGAGCTGACCTGCGCGGCCCTCGCGACGGTCGCCGACGCGCCGCTGCGTGTCGTATTCGACGGGATGAAGATGCGCACCGGCCTATCCCCGTACCGCTACGTCATGGAAAAGCGGATCGAGAGGGCGCGATATCTCCTCCGGCACACTTCGATCCCGATATCAGAGGTAGCGCTCTTGTGCGGGTTCTCATCACAGCAGCACCTGACTTCCACCCTGACCGGCCGGATCGGCCAATCGCCTCAGAGGATCAGGCGGCTCGAGGAATAGTCCTGCTCGCCGTTTCTCACGTCCGCTCATCCAAGAGCGGAAGTACTACCTTCTTCACGCCGCAGGGCGGAGCTGCGTCTTCCGCGGCAAAGACCTCGAACTGCGGACGTTGCTGACCGCACTCCAGACGGCAAGATCGCGAAATTTGCTGCCGCCCGTCGAATTCGGATGTAGAGTTCGCCCATGTCGGACAGCCAGCCGTTGTTTGGCGTGCTGCGCCAATCGGCGCGGGCGGAGGTCGTCGATGCCCTGGAGTGGCTCGTCCGGGAGGCCCCCGACCGGGCCCTCAACCGCGTCAATGCGCTTGCCTTCGCCGCCAGGGAAGGGCTGGACGAAGAGCAGGCGATCGCCGGGTTCCTGCAGGCCTCGCGGCTCGGCCTCTTCGACCTGTCGTGGAACGTGCTCTGCCCCGGCTGCGGCGGCGTCCTCGACGCAAACACGTCGCTGAAGACGGTCGAGAGCGACGCCTACACCTGCGCGCTGTGCGCCGCCGGCTACGAGCCGACGCTCGATGAGATGGTCGAGGTGACGTTCACCGTCAGCCCGCGCGTCCGCCGCATCGCCGCGCACAATCCGCACGAGCTTCCTCCGGCCGAATACTTCCGCCAGATCTACTGGGGCTCCGGGATCGACCTGCCCGAGGACAATTTCGAGG
>CAZMJQ010000034.1:0-3515 GCA_964566475.1 uncultured Propylenella sp.
GGCGTGATGGGCGGCGTCTCAGGGGCCTTTGCCTTAAGCAGGCGGCGCGGCGCGGTTCCTCCCCCATCGCAGATGGGGGAGGGGGACCATGCCCCCGGGTCCGGCCTTCGGCCGGCCCGTGGACGGGCGGCGCTTGGTGGCGGGGCCGGCGGCTGGCTCCGTACCGTGCGGCCGCCCCCTCCACCGCGTTCCGCGGTCCCCCTCCCCCGCGATGCGGGGGAGGAACCGGCGCGCCGCCGTCCTCGCGATAACCATCTTGCGTCTCACAGCACGCCCGCTTCGTTCTTCAGCTTGTCCACCAGGTCGCTCACCGAGGCGACCTTCACCCCGGCCTGCCGCTTCGGCGGCTCCTTCGTCTGAAGCACCTCGAGCCGCGGCGTCGTGTCCACCCCGAAATCCCCGGCGCTCTTCACGTCGATCGGCTTCTTCTTCGCCTTCATGATGTTGGGGAGAGACGCATAGCGCGGCTGATTGAGGCGCAAGTCCGTCGTGACGATCGCCGGCATCTTCAACGTCACCGTCTGCAGCCCGCCGTCCACCTCGCGCGTCACTTTCGCGGCGCCGTCGGCAAGCTCCAGCTTCGAGGCGAACGTGCCCTGCGCCCAGCCGAGCAGCGCCGCGAGCATCTGCCCCGTCTGGTTGGCGTCGTCGTCGATCGCCTGCTTGCCCATGATGACCAGCCCCGGCGCCTCCGCCTCGACCACGCCCTTCAGCAGCTTCGCCACGGCGAGCGGCTCCACGGTCCCGTCCACCTGCACCAGGATCCCCCGGTCCGCCCCCATGGCGAGCCCGGTGCGGATGGTGTCCTGCGCCTGCGCCGGCCCGACGGAGACCAGCACGATCTCCTCCGCCGTCCCCGCCTCCTTCAGGCGGATCGCCTCCTCCACGGCGATCTCGTCGAACGGGTTCATGGCCATCTTCGTGTTTGCGAGGTCCACCCCCGACCCGTCCGGCTTCACACGCGGCTTCACGTTCGCGTCGATCACCCGCTTCACCGGCACAAGAACCTTCATCGCGATCCTTTCCGCTTCCCGCGCGGTTGGGACTAGCTGTCAGGGCGCGGCTAAGCAAGCCGCTCAGCGGCGCTCCGATGCCGCATCCGGGACGCTCAGCCGGGCTTCGGGAGGTTGCGGTCGAACAGGATCACGCCGGGCCGGCGAAACACGACGATCAGCCCCGCGCCTGCGACGATGCCGCCGACATGCGCCCACCAGGCGATCTCGTCGCCCTCCGCCGCGACCAGGACGTTGAATACCTGAAAGCCGATCCACGCGCCGAGCACCCACATGGCGGAAAGCCGCACGGGAAACCGGCCGAGCAGCAGGATCCAGAGCTTTACGCGCGGGTGGAGCACGAGATAGGCGCCGACCACGCCTGCGACCGCGCCCGACGCGCCGATGAGCGGCGCCAGGGAATCCGGGTTGAACAGCGCGTGCACGAAGGCCGCCGCCACCGCGCAGGCGAGATAGAAGGCGAGGTAGCGCACGTGCCCGAGCGCGTCCTCGATGTTGTCGCCGAACACCCACAGGAACGCCATGTTGCCGAGGAGATGCAGCCAGCCGGCGTGCAGGAACGCATAGGTCACGTAGGTGAACGGCCCGGGCACGGACTGCACCGCTACGGATTCGCTGGCGACGGACGGAATGAAGCCGAATCCCACGGCCGCCATGTTGATGGCGTCGTCGTCGAACCCGCCCGTCAGGAAGAAGCAAGCGACCGTGAAGGCGATCAGCGCGTAGTTGACGTAGGGCCGCGGCAGATGCCTCAGCGGGTTGTCGTCGTGAAGCGGGATGAACACGGGGCGCCGGTCCTACTGCCAGCTCTCGCGAGCGGGTGAGTGGAACCTCTGCGTTGTCATTCTCGGGCGGAGCGAAGCGGAGACCCGACAACCCAGGGGACGATTGCTCTGGGTCGTCGGGTCTCGCTGCGCTCGCCCGAGGATGACAACCCTCCGTATCGCGTTTCTATTATTCAAGGCACTAGCGGTTCTTGCCCGGTACCCAGAGCACGTCGCCTTCGCCCTTCTTGTTCACCCAGCGGCTGGCGACGAAGAGGAAGTCGGAGAGTCGGTTCATGTAGATCATCGCCGGCCCGCCGACGCCGTCCGGCTCCTTCGCGGCGAGCGCCACCATCAGCCGCTCGGCGCGACGCGCGATGGTGCGCGCCAGGTGCAGGTCGGCGGCGGCGCGGCTGCCGCCGGGAAGCACGAAGGAGCGCAGCGGCTCCAGATCCGCGTTGAGCCTGTCGATGTCGCGCTCCAGGCGCTCGACCTGCGACGCCACGATCCTGAGCGGCTCGTAGTCCTTGGGCTTTCCGTCGTCGGGCGTCGCGAGCTCCGCGCCGAGGTCGAAGAGGTCGTTCTGCACGCGCGCCAGCGCCGCGTCGAGCTCGGCGAAATCCCCCGCCCCAAGGTCGGTGCGCGCCAGCCCGATCGCGGCGTTCGCCTCGTCGACCGTCCCGTAGGCCTCGACCCTGAGGTCGTGCTTGGCGCGGCGCTCGCCCGTGCCGAGCGCCGTCGTGCCGTCGTCGCCGGTCCTCGTGTAGATCTTGTTGAGCACGACCATGACAGCAAAAGCTTACAGCCCCGGCGGTTCGGCGTCACCCGCAAGCGGGCGTCAGAACCTGTAGCCCACGTAGACGCCGGCATGGGTGATCCCGCTGTTTCCTTCGTCGCAGATGAGGTTGGCGTGGGAGGAATGATCGGCCGCGGCGAGCACGCGCCAGTGCCGGCCAAGATTGACCCCGACGCCGATGCTTTCCCTGAAAAGCAGCTCGCAGCCGAGGTCGAGCCCGCTGCCGGGGCTCTCCAGCGGCCCGTCGTGCACGGTCAGCCCGAACGTCGCTTCGACGAAGAAGGGATCGAGAACGGGGAAGTTCCACGTCAGCCCCGCGAACACCTGGCTGACCTGGTCGTCGCCGCCCGTCGCGAGGTTCCCGCCGACATGCACGCGGGGCCTCAGAAGCGTGTTGGCGAAGTAATTGTCGAACGGCGGCACGAAGCTCCGGAAGAGCAGCTCGCCCCGCAATATGAAGCCGGAATCGTAGTCCGACTTCACCGAGAAGGACCCGCCGGTCCGCACCTCGTCGAAAATGCTGAAAAACCCGGAATCGCTCCTGTCGGAGAATTCCTGCGCGGCAGCCGGTCCCGTGACCAGCCATGCCAGGACCAGTCCAAGCGCCGCTGCCGGCCTTTCACGCATTCCCGCCCCCAAGAGGGCGGCAGCCCGCCCCTCGTGCGCATCCTATCGGATCGGCACGAAAGGGGCAGAGGCCATTTTGCGAGCCCGGCCGGCTGTGGCTTCCCCGCCACGCCTACCGCTGCATGATCCAGAGCAGCGCCATGGCCACCACGATGGCCACGAACTGCGCGACGACGCGGGCCCGCATCAGGTTCTGCGACGTGCTGCTCGATCCGCCCCGCAGCATGTTGAAGAGGCCGAGGCCAAGAATGACGATGACGATCCCCAGCGCGACCGGAACCAGCACCTGCCCCAGTGTTTCCATGCGATGCTCCT
>CAZMJQ010000035.1:0-8269 GCA_964566475.1 uncultured Propylenella sp.
CGGCGGCGTTCCGCGGCGACCGGAGGCGAATCGCGCATACCGGTGGACAGCGAGACGGAGCGCTGCGTCGCCGAGGCGGGCTTCTCTATGGACGAGGTGCTGCCCGAAGGAGAGAAGATCGCGGTGCGCAAGACCGCCAATCTCCACACCGGCGGCACCATTCACGACGTGACGGAACACGTGCACCCGCGCCTCGTCGATGCGTCTGTGCGCGTCGCGCGCGCCATCGGCATCCCGGTCGTCGGTATCGATTTTGTCGTGCGTTCGCCCTTGGAACCGGATTATGCTTTCATCGAAGCGAACGAGCGCCCCGGTCTCGCCAACCACGAGCCCCAGCCGACGGCGGAGCGCTTCGTCGATCTGCTCTTCCCGCTGTCGATCCCTTCGGCGGTCAGGAGCGTCATGGCACGAGAGCTTGAGGGCGCATGAGCCGACTGACTATCGATACTGAATACCTTGCCGGAGTACTCCAGCGTCTTCTCGCGATACCCAGCCCCACCGGCTACACCGACAGCATCGCCCGCGAGGTCTGCCTGGAGCTCGAGCGCCTCGGCATAGACTACGAGATCACGCGCCGGGGCGCCGTGCGCTCGGTCCTGCGCGGCAAGGAGCACAGGGGCGGCCGGGCGATCATCTCGCACCTCGACACGCTCGGCGCGCAGGTGAAGCTCCTGAAGTCCACCGGCCGCCTGGAGCTCGTGCCGATCGGCAACTGGTCGGCGCGGTTCGCGGAAGGGGCGCGCTGCACGATCTTCACCGAGCACGGCAGCTTCCGTGGCACGATCCTGCCGCTCAAGGCGTCGGGACATACCTTCAACGAGGGGATCGATGCGCAGCCGATCGGCTGGGACCATGTGGAACTGCGGATCGATGCGCAGGTACGCGCCCGTGAAGACGTCCTCCGGATCGGCGTCGACGTAGGTGACATCGTCGCGATCGATCCGCAGCCGGAGTTCCTGGAGAACGGCTTCATCGTTTCGCGGCATCTCGATAACAAGGCCGGAGTGGCGGTCATGTTCGCGGCAATGGAGGCCCTCAAGCGCGACGAAGTCGAGCCTCCGGTCGACACGCACTGGCTGTTCACGGTCGCGGAGGAGACCGGGGTGGGCGCCTCGTCGGTCCTCATCCCGGACATCGCCTCGCTCGTGACGATCGACAACGGCACGACCGCCCCGGGACAGAACTCCGACGAGTACGGCGTGACGATCGGCATGGCGGACCAGACCGGACCGTTCGACTATCACCTGACGCAGAAGCTGGTGCGCCTCTGCCGCGACAACGACATCCGTTTCCAGAAGGACATCTTCCGGCACTACCGGTCCGATTCCGCCTCCGCCGTGGAGGCGGGTGCGGACGTGCGCACTGCGCTCATCACCTTCGGGGTCGATGCATCGCATGGCTATGAGCGCATCCACATGCACGCGCTCCGCTCGCTCGCGGAACTCGTCACCGCCTACACGACGAGCGAGGTCGAGATCACGCGCGACATGGAGGATCTCGGAAGCCTCAAGGGCTTCACACAACAGCCGACGGGGGAAGCGGAGCAGGCCGTTGCCGACATCGGCGACTTCCGTGCCAAGCGCCGCAAGAAGCGGGGCGAGCGCGCGGCGGGCTAGCGCATCGTGCTCGGCAGCCAGGTGGCGATGGCCGGAAACAGCACGATGAGCACGATCAGAAGGACCTGCGCCACGCAGAACGGCAGCACGCCGACATAGATCGTGTTGAGCGATACCTCCGGCACCATGCCTTTTATGACGAAGACGTTCATACCGATCGGCGGTGTGATCAGGCCGAGCTCGACCACCATGACGACAAGGATGCCGAACCAGACAGGATCGAGCCCCAGGCTTTGCACGATCGGGAAGAAGATCGGGATGGTAAGGAGGATCATGGCAAGTGAATCGAAGATGCAGCCCATGACCAGGTAGATCAGCAGGATGACCGCAATGATCGCCAGCGGCTGAAGGTCGAGGCCAGTGACGAAGGCCGACAAGGCGGACGCGAGGCCGGAGAAGATCAGGAGATTGTTGACGGTGATGGCGCCGATCAGGACGACGAAGACCATCGCCGTCGTCGTCACGGTCTCGAGCAGCGCTTCCCTGATCGCCTGAAGCGTCAGCCGGCGGCGCAGCCCGGAGATGACGAAGGCGCCGACGGCGCCGACGCCGGCCGCCTCCGTCGGCGTGAAGACGCCGAGATAGATGCCGCCGATCACCAGTGCGAAGAGAAGGAGCACGCCCCACGTCGTGCCCAGAGCCTCCAGCTTCTGTCTGAGTGTGGACGTCTCGCCCGGATGGCTGATGCCGGGCCAGATGCGGGTCACGACCGAGATGGCGACCATGAACCCGAGAATGGTCAGGAGCCCCGGGATAAAGCCGGCGATGAAGAGGTCGCCGATGCTCGTCTCCGTGAGGATGCCGTAGAGCACCAGGATCACGCTCGGCGGTATGAGGATGCCCAGGACGCCGCCCGCCGCCACGGAGCCGGTGGCGAGGCTTTCGGCGTAGTGGAAGCGGCGCATCTCCGGCAGCGCCACTTTGCTCATCGTGGCCGCCGTGGCGAGCGACGAGCCGCAGATGGCGGCGAATGCGCCGCAGGCGCCGATGGTGGCGAGCGCCAGCCCGCCGCGGAACGACCCGATCCAGGTGTCGAATGCCTTGTAGAGCTCGCGGCTCAGCCCCGAGCGCGAAGCGATCGACCCCATCAGGATGAACAGCGGGATGATGCTGAGACTGTAGTTGACGGTGGATTCGTACGCGGTGGTGGCGAACAGTCCGAGAGCCGGCGCGAGCCCGATGATGAGGCTCATGCCGAGGACCCCGCCGATCGCCATCGCAAAGCCGATCGGCACGCCGATGAAGAGCAGGGCAAACATGAGCCCGAAGGCGGTCAGGCCGGCATGGAACGGGGACATCTGGGTGTGCCGTGCTCCCCTGCCGATACGACGCGGGAACGCCTACGGCGCCGGCCGGCTGGAACGCTCGGCCAGGTTCCAGAGCGCAATGAGGCACGCGGCGCCGGCGCCGAGCGCCATCGCCAGGGCGAACGGGAAGACCGGGAGGTAGAGAAGCTGCGTATACAGCCCGTCTGCGAGATTGGTGGCGGCGCGGTCGATCAGGAGCCACGTGAGCAGGCCGAACAAGCCGAGCGTGCACAGGCTGGCGATCACGTCGCAGACGCGCCGAGCGGCCGGCGGCAGCAACGCGACGATCACGTCCACCGTGACGTGACCCCGCCGCAGCGTCGTCAGGGCGAGGCCCAGAAAGACGATCAGTCCCATGAAGAGCTGCGTGAGCTCGATCGTGAAAGAGACCGGCGCGTTGAGGAAATAGCGTCCCACGACATCACAGAACGTGAGCGTCATCATGAGGACGAGGATAGCGGCCGCGACGGCTGCCAGCGCAAGGCTGACGCGTCTCGCCGCGGCCTCTATTCCGCTCGCGCTCATATGGCGACAGACGCCGATCGCCGGCGTCAGTTCATCGCGGCGAACTTCTCCATCGTATCGCGCAAGTCCTGCAGCAGCGCCTCGCCGTCATGGCCGCGCTCGTTCGCCAGAGCGATCCATTCGTCGTTCATGAACTCCAGCTCCTCGGCCCACCGAGCCGTCTCCTCGTCGGAGAGCGTGGTGACTGTTCCGCCGTTCTCCACGGCGAGCTCCTCGCCCTTTGCGTCGGCGCGGTCCCAGCCCTGGCCGAGAATCTTCGCTCCGGCGACGCCGCCGGCCTCGGTCAGCGCCGCCTGCTGATGCTCGGTCAGCGAGTCCCACTTGTCCTTGTTCATGATGACCGCGAACGGGGTCGTGTAGAGCCCACCGGGAACTTCGAGGTGATGGTTGACCAGCTCGAAGAGGTTGAAGCCGAACACCGCCTCGAACGGAAACATCGCCCCGTCTGCGACGCCCTTCTCGATCGTCTCGTAGGACTGCGGCGCGGGCACGTCGACCGGCGTCGCGCCGAGCCCCTGAGCGATCTTCACGCCGCCCCCGCCGACGCGGAGCTTGTAGTTGGCGAGGTCCTCCAGCGCAGCGATCGGGTCGCGCGTGTGCAGCATGCCGGGGCCGTGCACGAACAGCGTGACCACCTTCACGTCCTCGAACTCCTGATCGAAGCCGATATTGCGGTCGTACCAGTCCCAGACCGCCTGACTCCCCACCTCGGCGCTCGGCGACAGGAACGGCAGCTCGCCGCCGCGCACGATCTCGAACGGCCCCGGCGTGTATCCCATGACGTGATAGGCAAGGTCGGCGGCGCCCTTGCGGACGATATCGTACTGCTCCGGCGCGCCGGCGATGGGCGCCGGATCGAGCTGGATCTTCAAGGTTCCGCCCGACGCCTCCTCGACGGCCTGGAACCACACCGGCAGCGTGTCAGCGGCAAGGTGATGCTGCGGCCCGACCCAGGTCGACATGCGCAGTGTCGTCATCTCCTGCGCGCCGGCGACCGACGCCGCCAGTCCCAAGGCGAGCGTGGCCAGCATCGACTGTATGTGCTTTTTCATCTGTTCCTCCCTCGTGCGGCAAGGCGCACGCATCGTATGCGTCTCGCCTGCCATCGGCCGATTCATCCCCCGGCTCTCACGCCAGTGTAGTTTGAGGCCAAAGCATGTCAAATAGCGTGCATCCGGCGCAGGGCGGCGTGCGGGAAGCCGTTCGTTGTCCGTGACTTGGGGAGCTACGGTAGCGTCAGCTCGCCGATGACGGGCAGGTGGTCGGACGCCACCCGGGCGCGGGTGTCGGTCCAGGTGCGCGCCACCAGGCCGCTGGGGCGCCAGTAGATGCGATCGAGCATGAGGAGCGGCAGCCGCGCCGGGAAGGTCTTGTGGTGCGTGCGGCCTGACATGGTCTCGGCCAGGGCGCGCTGCACCGAGCCGGGCCAGACCCAGTCGTTGAAATCGCCGAGCATCAGCGTGCGTTCGGGACCTGATCGCGCCAGTGACGAGAGGAGGTCAGCCTGCCGGTGCCGCTCGCGGAAGCTCAGCCCGAGATGCGCGGACACCAGGTGGAGCGGGCCGAACGGCGCTTCGACGACGCACTCAATCGCGGCGCGCGGCTCACGTCCCGGCATTGAGATGTCATGATTGCGGGCAAAGGAGATCGGCCACCGGCTGAAAACGCCGTGGCCGTATTCCCCGTCCGGCGCCGTAATGAGCTTCGCGTGCGCGGTGTGACCGCCGAGCGCGTCGGCAAGGAATGCGAACGCCGAGACTTCGCCGGGTATCTTGCGCGAATCGACTTCCTGGAGCGCAGCCACATCAGGCTGATGCAGCCCCACGAAATCCGCGACCCGGTAGAGATCGCAGACGCCGTCGGACCCCACGCCCGCATGGATGTTCCAGGTCATCACCCGGAAGGGCTTCGGTGCCGCTTCGCTCATCTCGAGCCGCTCCTCCTCAGCGGACGCGACCTCGCCTCCGGCGATCGTGACGACAATCGGCAGGAGCCGGGTGCGTTCCGATAAGGATCTTCGAATGGGCGGAGCGTGGGAACTGGCGAACCCTTGTGCGGTTGAGGTCGGGGCCCGCAGCGGACTTGCTCCGGTCCTCATGCGACGGATGAATTCTTGAGCAATTCAAACGCGATAGCAGTTTTGCAGGGGAAACCCGCCCAGGCGGCGGAGTCCGGCGGCCGCGGCAGTTGGCGGCGGCTGCGGGGCGCGGTCGCGCTCGTGATCGTCGCACTTGCCGCGTTTCTCCTCTACCGGACGCTCAGCGGTTACGAATACGACGATCTCGTCGGCTCCATCCTGTCGGTTCCGCTGTCGCACCTCGGCATGGCAGTCGGCTGGGCCGCGGCGAGCTATCTCTGCCTTACCGGTTTCGACTACCTCGCACTGCGCTATGTGAGCCGGCCTCTCCCCTACCCGAAGGTCGCGCTGGCGTCCTTCGTGAGCCTCTCGATGGGCCACAGTATCGGCTTTGCAGCGCTCAGCAGTGGCGCCATCCGCTACCGCTTCTATTCGCGCGAGGGGCTGAGCGCGGAGGACGTCGCCAAGGTCATCGTGTTCTGCGGCACGACGGTCGGCCTCGGTCTTGTCGGGCTGGCAGGCATGGCGATCATGACACGTCCGGGCCTGGCGGAAACCGTGTTGGGGCTGAGCCAGGCGGTGCTGGTGCCTTTGGCGGCAGGCTGCCTTGCGGTCCCGGCCATTTATGTCGTGCTTGCCTGGCTGGTGCGCCGGCCGCTTCACGTTTTCCGCTGGTCGATCGAGATGCCGAGCGTGAAGCTCGCCGCCGCGCAGGTCGTGATAGGCACGCTCAACTTCGCCTTCGTCGCTGCCTGTCTGCGCCAGGTACTCGCCGCATCGTTCGAAGTGGCCTACCCCACCGCGGCGGCGGTCTACGCCTTGGCCAACGCCGCGGCCATTGTCTCGCATGTTCCCGGAGGGCTGGGAGTCATCGAGAGCGTGGTTGTCAATCTGCTGCCGGAAAGCGGCGCGCTGCCGCTGGTGCTCGTCTTCCGCTTCGTCTATTTCCTGTTGCCGCTTTCGATCGGCGGCACCCTTTTTGCGATCTCCGAGCTGTGGTTCCGCAACGGCCGAAGCGGCGAACGGTCAAGGCGCTAGCCTTTCGGAACGTGGCGCATTGGCAGCCGCCTTCGCAGCATCAGCGGAAACGGCTTGCTCGGGTCGAGCAAGCGCGTGCCGAAGATGGGGCGGACCGGGCCGGCCTTCTTGATCTCGTCGAAACCGCGCAACCGGCGCGAGCCACCTTTCAGACGATCGACGACGCGCACGAGGCTGCCTTCCTTCGCCAACGCCTCCGCCACCTTGTCCCGCGTTACGCCGAGGTGCTCGGCGAGCAGTGAGGCGCGGATGCGCGCGATCGCCGCGCGCGCCGCCTCGTCATGTGCCTCGACGGCGAGATCACATTCCGTGTCCAGCCCACTGGACCGCCGGTTGAGGTTGGCCGAGCCGATGCGCAGCAAGCGGTCGTCGACGATCATGGCCTTGGAGTGGACGAAAATCTCGCAATCGCCGTCGGGCTGCACGACGACGGGATAGAGAGCGCGGAAACGGTCAAAGCGGTCCGCGCGCTTCAGGCGGCGAATCAGCCGGTTGCGGTTGGACGACATGATCCAGCGCTCGAGCATCCCGTGCTCAGAGCGGGGTACGATGACGACGATCTCCGGGCCTCTCTCCTTCGCAAGGCTTGCCTCGAGGATGTCGCCGACGGTGTGTTCGGCGAAATATTGCGCCTCCATGTAGATCGAGCGCTCGGCGGCGGAGATCATGTCCTTGATGAGCGTCTTGATCTCGCGCACCTCCGGGTCTCCGCCGGAGGCAGGCATCGTCCGCGCGATGCCGACGGGTACATCGATGAAATCCGGCCGCATGTCCGGCGGCCAGACCTCGCGGTCGCATGATACAGGTTCAAGCTCTTCGTCGGTCGCTTGGCGCCATCTATGGCACGCTACGGAAGCCACGACGCGCGCCGCTTCGCCCTCCACCATCATATGCAGGTCGTGCACCGGTCCGTATGGCGTCCCGTCGGGCGTCCTCCGGAGCGGGTGGTCCGGCAGGTGCTCGGGCGTGTCCCAGCGATCGACCGTCAGATCGATACCTCCGACGAAAGCGACGCTGTCATCGACGCAGACGAGCTTCTGATGCTGCGAGCCGTAGATGGGGTGGTTGCGGTCGAGCCAGAGGTGGATATGCGGGTGCTGCTGCCACTCGGCGCCGAGGATGAGCGGCAGGCTGGCACCCGGAGTGTGGACCGTGGAGAGGTTCCAGACGAGGACGCGCACCTCGAGCGACCGCCGCTCCTCGACGAGCTTTCGCAGCAGGTCGCCGAGCGCCGGGCTTCCGTCCTGGTCGGGCCGCAGCCTGATCGCTGCGTCGAAATCCCACCCGATGATCAGAATGGAGCGCTCGGCGCGCCGCAGCACCTCGTCCAGGCGGGCGAAGTAGTCCGCGGCATCGACGAGCACGCTCGCGCGCCGCGCGGTACGCACGGCACAGCAGTTCCGCCCGGGCTGCAGGACGGGGCTCTCGGAGGCTTCGGGGAGGGGCAACCGTTGCTCGCGGGAACTGTAGGGTTCTGGTCGCACCGTGACGCAATTCCAGTGCGGCCACAATAACGCGCAGGCGGCCGGTTGGTTCGAGGCGCGACTCCGACGAGTCCAATTAGGAGAAGGCGCTCCACCGGGGCGACGGCTTCGACGCGCAATTGACTTGGCCGTAACCCCATGTTCGATCTTCCTCATTTGGAGGAGAAGCGGGATGGCTGTGGCGGTTGCGGCGGAGAAGGGCGCTGCGCAGTTCCTCTCGCT
>CAZMJQ010000036.1:0-5178 GCA_964566475.1 uncultured Propylenella sp.
AGCTCCGGCTGATAGCCGATCAGCCCGCGCGTCGGGATATGGAAGCGCAGCCGCGTCCGCCCGGCGCCCGACGGGCGCATCTCCACCATCTCGCCCTTGCGCGACGACAGCTTCTCGATGACCGTGCCGGAATGCTCGTCGTCGACGTCGATGATGACCTCTTCGATCGGCTCCAGCCTCTCGCCGTTCTCGCCCTCGCGCAGCACCACGCGCGGCTTGCCGATGGTCAGCTCGAAGCCTTCGCGCCGCATCGTCTCGATGAGGATGCCGAGCTGCAGCTCGCCGCGCCCGGCCACCTCGAAGGCGTCCTTGTCCGCGCCTTCGGTGACGCGGAGCGCCACGTTGCCCTCCGCCTCGCGCAACAGCCGCTCGCGGATGACGCGGCTCTGCACCTTGTCCCCCTCCGTGCCGGCAAGCGGCCCGTCGTTGATGCGGAAGGTCATGGAAAGGGTCGGCGGGTCGATCGGCTGCGCCGGGATCGCGTCCTCCACGGCCGGATCGCAGAGCGTGTTCGCCACGGTCGCCTCGGACGAGCCGGCCAGCGCCACGATGTCGCCGGCCTCGCCGCGCTCGATTCCCTGCCGCTCCAGCCCGCGGAAGGCGAGCACCTTGGAGACGCGGAAATTCTCGACGAGGTCGCCGTGGCGAGACAGCGCCTTCACCCATTGCCCGGCCTTCACCGAGCCGGAGCGGATGCGCCCCGTGAGGATGCGTCCGAGGAACGGGTCGGCCTCCAGCGTGGTGGCGAGCATGCGGAACGGGCCGGCCTCGATCTCCGGCGCCGCCACGTGCTTCAGCACCAGGTCGAGGAGGGGCGCGATCGAGCCTTTCGGGCCGTCGGGGCTCGCGGCGATCCAGCCCTGCTTGGCCGAGCCGTAAAGCACCGGGAAGTCGAGCTGCGCGTCGCTGGCGTCGAGCGCCGCGAAGAGGTCGAAGACGGCGTTCAGCGCCGCGTCGGGCGCGGCGTCCGGCCGGTCCACCTTGTTGATGACCACGATCGGCTTCAGCCCGATGGCGAGCGCCTTCATCAGCACGAACTTGGTCTGCGGCATCGGCCCTTCGGCCGCGTCGACCAGGAGGATGGCGCCGTCGACCATGTTGAGGATGCGCTCCACCTCGCCGCCGAAATCGGCATGTCCGGGCGTATCCACGATGTTGATGCGCGTCTCCTCCCACAGGAGCGAGGTCACCTTGGCGAGGATGGTGATGCCGCGCTCCTGCTCCAGCGCGTTGGAATCCATGGCGCGCTCGGCCACTTTCTGGCCGGCGCGGAAGGTGCCGGAGGCGCCGAGCAGCACGTCGATGAGGGTCGTCTTGCCATGATCGACGTGCGCGATGATGGCGACGTTGCGTAGGGTCGCGGGCATAAGTCTCTGCCGGAAGCGGAAAATCGCGGCTCTGATAGCCGATCCGTAGTCCTTAAGATAGGTAGGGACAGCGTCTTTTCCAGCCGCCTAGCGCGGCACGACCATGCGCCATATCAGCCCGTCGCGGCGGATGAAGGTGTGATAGAGCGCGGCGGCGATGTGGAGGGCGACCAGCAGCCAGAGGACCGTGAGGAGCAGATTGTGCGCTCCGGCCGCCCAGCCCGCACCGGCAAGGACCGCCGCCGCCCCGGTCAGCGGCAGCAGGATGAGGACCCCGTAGAGGGCGAGATGGTTCGCGCGCCCCGCCGCCCGCAGGGCCGGGCTGACGTTGGGGAGGGGAGGCGTTCCGGCCATCCGGCGCAGCGCGAGCCGCACGATCATCAGCACCAGGATCGCGGCGCCGGATCCGGCATGCAGCAGCGGGAGGGATTCCGTCGGCAGCCCCGGCGCTGCGCCGCCCTCAACGCGGTTCCAGTACTCTTCCATGCCGTCGCTGGAGACCAGCTGGACGACAACGAGCGCGACGACGGCCCAGTGCAGCACGATCTGCGGTAACGTGTAGGACTGACGGGGCGGGGTCTCTGTCGCGGTCATTCGGAGCTCGGCCGGTAGGTGGTCTTTATTGCTGCAGGCTTGTGCATCGGCCCCCTTATCCTATGGTCGGCACGGACATGGCAACGGAGGGGTGGATGCGTGTGTCTTTTCCGGCCCGCAAGCCATTGGACCGGTTTGGGAAGCCCCTTCTCGGCGCCGCGCTTGCGCTGCTTCTGGCAGGCACGGCGCACGCTCTCGACCGCCGGGTGAGGATCGTCAACGATTCGCATGTCGACATCGTCGATTTCTACGCCGTCAACGTGGATACGCGCGAGTGGAGCGAGAGCCTGATCGGCGACGACATACTGCCCGCCGGCGCCTCCGTCGTGCTCAATCTCGACGATGGCAGCGGCTATTGCCGCTACCGCTTCCGTGCCGTGTTCGTCGATGGGTTCGAGCTGGAGCGGCCGAGCGTCAATGTCTGCGAGGTCGGCACTTACCGCTATACGGATTGAGCCGTGCCTCGGGCCGCGGCGTTAATCGTGGCGCGGCTCATCTCTTGCGAAGGCGCGCTGCCGTGCTAAACCTTCATCCGGAGCCCGCCCGCCGGATGGAGACCACGATGAAGCTCATCGCCCGAATCTTCGCAGTTGCGGCTCTTGCCGTTTCCTTCAGCGCGCCTGCCGCCGCTCTCGACCGCTGGGTCGTGATCGTCAACGAAACGCGCTACGACATTGTCGAGTTCTACGGCTCGCATGTGGATGCCAGGACCTGGCAGGAGGACATCCTGGGTAACCGCATCCTCAGGGCAGGCGATTCGGTGCGCGTCAACTTCGATGACGGCACCGGTTACTGCATGTTCGACTTCCGCGCCGTCTTCTCCGACGGGGACGTGCTCATCAGGGAGCGGATTAACGTCTGCGAGGTCGGAACCTACCGTTATCACGAGTGACGGAAGTGGTGCGCCTCTTTGTGATCGCGCCTTCGCTGGTCGTCCTTTCGGCCCCCGCTCAAGCGCTCGACCGCAGTATGACCCTCGTCAACGAGACGGACTTCGCCATCGTCGAGTTCTACGGCTCGATCGTGGCCGAGGACGGTTGGAACGGGAACCTTCTCACAAATGGCGCCTTGGCGGCAGGCTCCTCTGTCGAGGTCGAGTTCGCCGACCACAAGGGCTACTGCCTCTTCGACCTCCGCGCCGTCTTCGAGGACGGCGCGGAGATCGTCACGCAGGACGTGAACGTCTGCGACGAGCACGAGTTCTACTACCGGCCCTGAGCCTCCGCTATTGCGGCAGCAGCGGCCCGGTCGGGCGGCGGGGGCGCAAGCGCAGGCCGGCATTCTCCACCATCATCAGCTCGCCGATGTTCTCCGAGGTGATGTAGCCGACGAGCCGGTCGTCCATGTCGACGATGCCCACCGCCGGCGCGTTGCGGCCTTGCAGGTGCTGCAGCGCCTCGCTGAGGCGCGCTCCGCTCCTGACAATAGGCACGTCGCCGGTCATCGCGTCGATCACCGGCGTGCCCGGCCCGCTCTTGGACAGCGCCTGCACCATGGCGTTGCGGGTGAGGAAGCCTCTCACCTTGCCGGCGCCGTCGACCACCGGGAACTCGTGTTGCGTCGTCCTCAGGAGCAGCTCGGCCGCCTCGCCGATCGTCGCCTGCGGCCCGAGCGATTCGAAGCGCGTGATCATCCCGTCGCGCACGCCGAGGCCGCGCGAGATGTCCTGCAGGCCGACGCTCTGCGCTTCCGCCGTCGCCGCCAGGTAAACGAAGATGGCGATGAAGATGAGGAGCGGATTGCCGCCCATCAGGCCGAGGAAGCCGAAGCCGAAGGCGAGCGCCTGCCCGATCCGCGCGGCGATGTTGGTCGCCTGCGTGCGCGGATACCGGATCGCCAGAAGGGCCCGCAGCACCCGGCCTCCGTCCATGGGGAAGGCCGGGATCAGGTTGAACAGCACCAGGAACACGTTGACCGAGGCGAGCCGCACCATGAAGCTCAGTGCCGGGTTGTCGAGGCGCTGAAGCGCCTCCAGGTCGAAACGCGCCTGCAGGAAGACGATCAGCACGATTGCGATGACGACGTTCACCGCCGGCCCGGCAAGCGCGACGACGATCTCCTCGCCGGGCTTCTCCGGCATCCGCTCCAGGCGCGCCAGGCCGCCGATCGGCAGGAGGGTGATGTCGGGGGTCTTGATGCCGTAGCGCCGCGCCGCCAGCGCATGGCCGAACTCATGCGCCACCACGCAGGCGAAGATGGTGATGATGAACAGGATGCCGTCGACCGCCGCCGTCGCTCCGCCCTGCTGATAGTGGGCGATGCCGATCCAGGCGAGCAGCAGGAAGAACGTGACGTGGATGCGGATTTCGCTGCCGAACAGGCGGCCGATGGGGAATGACCAGGACATCGCGCGGCTCCGAGGGTCGCTCTGCGATAAATGGCACCTCCGTCCTGCCGTTCCAATCTCTATCGCATCGCCATCGACAGAATCGGCGCCGCCGCTCCCGTAGCCCGCATGGAGCGACTTGTCCGCCGAAGCTCGAAGGGCGAAGGCGGAAGCGCAATGCGGGAACGCCCGTGAGGCCCGCAACGCCGCCCCGGATTGCGCTCCGCTCCATCCGGGCTACGACGACGGTCCGCCTCGCAGCTCCGCGATGAAGGCGCGATAGGCGCCCTCATGCTCACCCGCATGGTTCGCCATGCCCGGCTTGGTCAGCCAGCCGCGCCGCGGCGGGATGTAGCTGTAGATCGTCCGCTTCGGCGCCTCGTGCCAGCCGAGATTGAAGGCGGCGTATTTCGGGAAGAACTGTATCTCCGAATAGGGCAGGTGGTCGTGCGCCCACCAGGCGAGCGCCTCCCAGTCGCCGGTCCGCCGGTAATAGGGAATGAACGCGTTGACGACCACCGTCGCCATGGCGCCCATCTCGCCGCGCGCATCGCGCCGGTCCCAGATGTGGCTGGCGAAGCTCGCCTCGTTCTTGGCGCAGTTCAGCCCGCGCTCGTTGCCGAAGCGGTTCACCTCCGGCGTGCGGTAGGCCGAGCGGATCGAGATGCGCCCGAACGCCGCGCGGAGCGGCTCGAGCAGGGTCTCGCAAAGCCCCCGGCCGGCCGCGATCGCAAGGTCGGGGTCGTCGGGAACGTTGGAGAGCCCGTAGAAGCCCGCGATCTCCGAATAGAGGAAGTCGCGCATGAAGAAGCTCTCCGACAGCCGCACCCGGCCGAGCTCCTCCAGCGCCTTCATGCTGCCCGGCTTGCGCATGCGTCAGGTTGCCAGCGC
>CAZMJQ010000037.1:0-13588 GCA_964566475.1 uncultured Propylenella sp.
TCATCATCGCATCGGGCGCCGGCGCCAAGGCCCGTTTCTCCATCGGCCTCGTCATCGCCGCCGGCATGTCCATCGGCACGCTCTTCACGCTCTTCGTGCTGCCGATGTTCTACACCTACATCGCCAGGCGGGACGAGGCGGTGGAAGTGGAGACGCCGCGCGGGCCGCGGCGCGAGATCGTCATCGAGCGCCCCGCACCGGCGGAATAACGCCGCCCGCGATTACTCAGCGGCCTGCGCCTGCTCCAGCAGGAACGCCTGCACGTTCTGAAGGTGCGCGCGCATGCCGTTGGCGGCGGCGGCGAGGTTGCGCTCCTCGATCGCCGCGACGATGGAATCGTGCTCGGCGAAGCTGTGATGGTCGGCCGGCGGGCGCGGGCCGTCGTTGCGCATGCGCCCCCACACCACGGTGCGCCTGACCGCGTTGGCGGTGTCGAACAGGGCCAGAAGCAGCGGATTGTGCGCCGCCTCGGCCACCGCGCGGTGCAGCCGGTTGTCCCAGGTCTCGTAGTGCCGCCACGTCTCGGCGCGGCGCGCGCCGGCGAGGCAGAGCCGCATCTCGGCGATGTCGTCGCCGTTGGCGTAGAGCGCCGCCTCGCGTGCGATCTCCGGCTCGATGGCGAGCCGTGCCCGCATCACTTCCGCCGGGCTGGTCTGCGCAGCAATGGTCGCGACGGAGGAGACTTCCGCCGTCGGACGCGAACCGATGAAGGTGCCCTTCCCGACATGGCGCCAGAGCTCGCCCTGCCGCTCCAGGATCGTCAGCGCCTTCCGGAGCTCGCCGCGCGAGACGCCGAGAATCTCGGAGAGCTCGCGCTCCGGCGGCAGCCGCGTTGAGGGCGGCAGCGCCTTCTGCGCCAGCCAGGCGCGCAGCTGCGTCAGCGCGCTCTCGCCGCGGTCGCCGCCGCTTTCGGGCTGCTCCCACTGGTGATGGAACGCGCTGCGATTCTCCCCGGCCTGCGCCAAGTGACATCCTCCTTGATCGATCCGCGCGCATGTTCTAACCAATACCGAATTGGTTAGGCAATGGCCTTTGCCGGCTCGCTGCCGGCGCGTCGAAACCGAATGCCAGCCAGGGAGGACTGAATGTCAAAGCATATGAGACTGGGGCGCGGCGTTGCCGCCGGCCTGATCGCCGCGGGGCTTGCTCTCGGCGCCACGGCGGCCAACGCCCAGGAGCCCGTGCGCATCGCCTACGGGGACGTGATCTCGGTGGAGGCGCTGAACCTCCTCATCGCGCTGGAAGGCGCGAAGGAGCGCGGGGTGGAGATCGAGTTCATCGAGTTCCAGGGCGAGGACATCGCCAACGAGGCCGTGCTCGGCGGTCAGGCCGACATCGGCGTCGGCACACCGTACGCCGTCATCCAGCGATCCGGGGCGCCGATCCGCATGTTCTACCAGCTCTCGGCCCTGCGCTTCTTCCCTATAGCCAACAAGGAGGTTTATCCGGACTGGGCCTCGCTCGACGGCGGAACGTTCGGCGTCCACACGCGGGGCTCGGGAACGGAGGCCATGGCGCGGCTAGTCGAGCAGACGGAGGGCATCACCTTCGGCGAGATCAGTTACGTCCCCGGCTCCGACGTGCGTTCTCTGGCCCTCATACAGGGCAATCTCGACGCCTCCTTCGTCGACGCGGCGGGACGCAGCCTCGTCATGAACGAGGACCCCGAGAAGTTCATCGAGCTGCCGGTCCCCGACGTGAACGCCTCGGACGAGGCGCTTTTCGCGCGCATCGACTGGCTGGAGGAGAACCAGGAGACCGCGCAGATCATCGTCGAGGAGCTCCTGAAGACGTGGCGGGCGGTCAACGAGGATCCGGGCTTCGTCGCCGCCGAGCGGGAGAGGCTCGGTCTCGCTCCCGACCTGCCGGATGACCTGGTGGCGGAGATCACGCCGTATTTCGAGGGATCGGTTGCCTCCAACGTCTTTCCCGATGACGGCGGCGGCGCCAGCGTCGCGGCGGCGGACTTCGCCTTCTACACGATCGCCGGACAGCTGGAGGGCGAGCCTTCGGAGCTGAACGCGGAGGACTTCTGGTACAACGCGCCGCTGGAAGCCGCGCTTTCGGCTGTAGAGTAGACCGGCCGCCGCGAGCCGGACCTCTGCGCGATGGTGAGTGAGCACACCGCTCAGGAAAGGCCGGCAGGAGCCGGCCTTTCCACACGCAGAGAAGGCGCGCGCCGGGCGCCTTCGCTGCTGACCAACGTGCTGCTTCTCCGGGCCTTGTCGGTTCTCGCCGTATTCGCTCTATGGGAATGGGCCGGCCGCATCCCCGTTAGCTTCACCTTCCCGACATTCCTCGACACGCTGTGGGCCTTGTGGACGCTGATCGCGGACGGAAGCCTTTTCTGGGCCTACCTTGAAACGCTGCAGCCGATGGCGATCGGCGTCTTCCTGTGCGGCATCCTGGCCGTGACATTCGGGATCGGCATGGGCCTCTGGGAAAAGCTGGAGTGGTTCACCCTGCCCGTCTTCGTCATCCTGCAGGCCGCGCCGATGGCGGCGATCATCCCGCTCATCACCTTCGTCTACGGCATCGGCCTCGGCGCCAAGGTGCTCGCCGTGGTCATCATGAGCGCGCCGCTGATCGTGCTCAACTCCTACAAGGGCATCCGCAACACGAACGAGAGCCTCCTCGATATGAGCCGCTCGTTCCAGGCGTCGCGGACCCAGCAGATCGTGAAGATCATCCTGCCGTCGGCGAGCGGCATGATCTTCGCCGGCTTTCGCCTCGGCATGGCGCAGGGGCTGACCGGCGCCATCCTGGCGGAGCTTCTCATCACGCCCACCGGCGTCGGCGACCTCATCACCTACTTCCGCTCGATCGCGGCATATCCGGAGATGTTCGCCACGATCTTTTCCATCATCGTGTTCGCCAGCGTGACGATCACGCTCCTGCTGCGGCTCGAGGTCCGCTTCTTCCGTCCCGAACAAGGTGTCGCCTGAACGATGGCCCTGAACCTGGCAACCGAGCGGAGCGCTTCGCCCCGCAACCAAGCGGGAAACGACGCGCCGGCGGTGGAGCTGCGCGGGGTCGGCAAGGTGTTCGGCGACGGTTTTCGCGCGCTGGAGGGCATCGAAATCTCCTTCCCGCGCGGCGAGCTGACCAGCCTGCTCGGCCCCTCCGGCTGCGGCAAGACCACCACGCTGAAGATCATCGCCGGCCTGACGGAGCCTTCCAGCGGCGAGGTGATCGTGCAAGGCCGGCCGGTCACCGGGCCCGGGCCGGAGCGCGCCTTCGTCTTCCAGGATTTCGCTTTGATGCCGTGGGCGACCGTTCTGCGGAACGTCGCGTTCGGCCTGGAGCTGCGCGGCGTCCCGAAGGCCGAGCGCGAGGCGATCGCGCGGCGCTACATCGCCCAGGTGCACCTCACCGGCCACGAGCACAAGTACCCGCACCAGCTTTCCGGCGGCATGCGCCAGCGGGTCGGCCTCGCTCGCGCGCTCGCCGTTGACGCCGACATCCTGCTCATGGACGAGCCGTTCGCCTCCGTCGACGAGCAGAACCGCCGCAAGTTCCAGGAGGACCTGCTCAACCTCCTTTCGGTGGAGCGCAAGACCGTGATCTTCGTGACGCATTCGATCGAGGAGGCCGTCTATATCTCCGACAAGGTCGTCATCCTGGCGCGCGATCCCGGACGCGTGTCGCAAATCATGCGCCCGGAAATCGACCGGAGCGGAGACTTCGATGCGCTGAGACGCTCTCCCGCCTATCTCGACTGCGTCGACGCCATCTGGCACGACCTCAAGCGCTATCTCGAGGACGGCACGGAGGAGCGGCCGTGATCCTCTTCGGCTATCGCGTACCGATGATGTCCGCGCTGGTGCTGTGGTTCCTGCTGTGGGAGGTCGTCGGACGCCTCGACCTCATACTCCTCATTCCGCCATTCACCGAGGTTCTCGCGGCGCTCGCCGACGTCGTCACGACGCAGCGCTTCCAGACCGGCGCGGCCATCACGCTCAAGGCCTACGGCATTGGCATGGCGATCTCGCTCACGCTCGGCATCGGCGTTGGCATCATGATGGGCCGCAACCGCGTCGTGAATGAGGTGATGGGGATGTGGATCAACATCTTCGAAAGCTCGCCGCTTTCGGCCGTTGTGCCGCTCCTCATGGCGGTGCTTGGCTTCGGGCTGCCGACCATGGTGCTGACGGTTGTTCTTTTCTCCGTGTGGGTGATCGCGCTCGACACGCAGGTGGGGGTGAGGCACGCCAGCGCCTCGCTCGTCGACATGGCAAAGTCCTTCGGCGCCTCGCGCGTCGACCTCTACCGCAAGGTCATCTTCTGGGCGGCGCTGCCGGAGATCCTCGCAGGCGTGCGGCTCGGCCTCATCCGCGGCGTCAAGGGCGTCATCATCGGCCAGCTCCTGATCGCCATCGTGGGACTCGGCAGCCTCTTCGAGCTCTATTCCCGCAGCTTCCTCATGCCGGAGTTCTGGGCGCTCATCGTGCTGGTCTTCGGCTTCGCCTTCGGCATCTCGGAGATCGTCGCGATGATCGAGAGGCGAGTCGCGTATTACGCGCAGGCGCGCTGAGCACAAGTCACGTCAGGAAAGGCCAAACGAGGCAATGAAGCACGTATTTCCTCCCGCCGAGACCCCGTCAGTCCCGGTCCGCGGCTCCGATCAGCTCTTTCCCGTGCGCCGCGTCTACTGCGTGGGGCGGAACTACGCGGCGCACGCCATCGAGATGGGGGGCGATCCCGACAAGGAGCCGCCCTTCTTCTTCCAGAAGAATCCCGACAACATCGTCGCGGGCGGCGGCACCTTCCCCTACCCCTCCGGCACCAGCGACGTGCACCACGAGATCGAGCTGGTCGTCTACCTCTCCAAGGGCGGCGAGAACATTCCCGTCGGCGAGGCGCTCGACCACGTATTCGGCTACGGGGTCGGCCTCGACATGACGCGCCGCGACCTACAGGGCGAGGCGAAGAAGCTCGGCCGCCCGTGGGAGGTCGGCAAGGCGTTCGAGCATTCCGCGCCGTGCGGCGAGGTCGTCCCGGCGGCGGAGATCGGGCATCCTGAGTCCGGCGCGATCTGGCTGAAGGTGAACGGCAAGACCGCCCAGGAGGGCGACCTCAACCAGCTCATCTGGAAGGTGCCGGAGACGATCGCCTACCTCTCGGGCCTGTTCAGGCTGGCCGCCGGCGACGTGATCATGACCGGCACGCCGTCGGGGGTGGGTCCGGTCAGTCGCGGCGACGTGCTGGAAGGGCACATCGACGGCGTAGGCGACATCAAGGTGACGGTCGAGTAGCCGCCCGGAAGGTATAGGCCACAGTGCGTTCCGGGGCCGCAGAGCCCCGGCAGAGCCCCGGTCGCCGGTTCTTCCCGTCTACACTCCGGAGTCACTCAGCGCCCTCGCCCGATGCCAGCACGCCCCGGCGGCGTGCGCGCCGGATGACCATCTGGATGATCGGAAGGGCAAAGAGGGCCAGCGCGACGAGCATGATCGGCGCCGACAGGGGGCGCTGGAGGAAGATCAGCATCGAGCCGTCGCTCATGATGAGGCTCTGGCGCAGCGCCTGTTCGGTCGGAGCACCCAGCACCAGAGCAACGACCAGCGGCGCCAGGGGGTAGTCAAGGCGACGCAAGATGAATCCGATGATGCCGAAGATCAGGACCAGCCAGATATCGAGGATCGAGTTTTGAATCGCATACGCCCCGACAAAGCACAGAACCACGATGACCGGCGCCATGATCGCGTAGGGCGTGCGCAGCATGAGAGCCAGCAACGGCGTGGCGGTCAGGCAGATGAGCAGGGCGCCGATGTTCGCTACATAGAGGCTGGCGATAAATGACCAGACAAACTCTGGCTGCTCGGTGAACAGTCGCGGTCCGGGAATGAACCCCCACATGAACACGCCGGCCATCAGGATGGCGGCGGTGGGGGAGCCGGGAATGCCGAGCACCAGCATCGGAAGGATCGATCCTGTGCCCGCGGCGTTGTTTGCCGCTTCAGGTGCGATAACGCCGTCGATGGCTCCCTTGCCGAAGCGCTCGGGGTGCTTGGATATCTTCTGGGCCACGCCATAGGCCATGAAGGAGGCCGGCGTGGCGCCGGCGCCCGGCAATATTCCGGTGACGAAACCCAGCAAGGCCGAGCCTGTCGCCAGCCAGAAGTGCTTGAGAACCGCTCGGGCGCCGTCCGCGATGTCGTGCATCCCCAGCTTTGCGGCGCGCGTCATCTCCTCGATCTGCACCTTGTGGCGCTCTGCGGCATTGGCGAGGACTTCGCCCACTCCGAACAGGCCGATCGTGATCGGCACGAAATGGAAGCCCTGCAAAAGCGTGATGCTGCCGAAGGTCATCCGGGGCTGACCGGTGACGACGTCGAGACCCACCGACGACAGGAGGAAGCCGGCCGCGATCATGATGAGGGCCTTGTTGGGCGAGCCTCCAAGACCGATGAACGTGCCGAACGCGATCATCAGCACGGCGAACATCTCCGGCGGCCCGAAGCGCAGAGCCATCTCGGCGAATGGCACTGCGAAGAAGGTGAACAGCACCGAAGCGATGATCGCGCCGAAGAAGGAGACCCAGAAGCCGGTCGCCAGAGCCAGGCCTGCCTTACCCTGCTTGGCGAGCGGCCGTCCGTCGAACATGACGGCGACCGACCATGGGTTGCCTGGCACGGCGAACAGAATGGACGTGATAAGCCCCCCGTACATCGCACCCCAGTAGATGCCGGCCAGCATGACAAGTGCGGACACAGGCTCGAGGAACACGGTGATAGGCAGCAGAATGGCGACGCCGGTGGTGCCGCCGACGCCCGGGATGACTCCGACCAGCAGACCAAGCACCACGCCGAGCATCATGAAGGCGACGCGACCCGGCTCCATCAGCGTCCCGAAGCCGGCAGACAGCAGGTCGAGTGCTTCCATGTGGTCAGCTCATTCCTGGCGGGTGTTCGGTGTCGAGAAGCGGGCGGCCCAGCGCCTCAAAACGGTAGGACTCCAGAGCGGTAGAGCACACTCATGGGCATCGGGATATTGAAGCCGTAACGCAGCACAAGCCACATGCTCACCGGCAGCAGGATGCCCCCGAGAACGGCCTGCCACCAGGGGAAGCGGCCATACCAGGCCATGAAGAATGCGAGATAGAGGCCCGATGTCATGTAAAGGCCAAGCCAGCGGATGGCCGCCACGGCCACGACGATCGGTATGCCGACCTTGAGCAGGTCGCTGACTTCCTGCGATACTTCAAAGAAGGGCCGCCCGTCGGGGTGCCTGTAAACGTTGACGAAGATTACCCCGATCGTGCCGACGAGCAGCATGATGGTGAGGGCGAACGGGAAGAACCCGGGCTGGGGGCCCGATTCCCCCCAGCCCGGACCGAGCCGCAACGCCTCCCGGAGGATCAAGGCGCCCAGCAGGACCAGAACGAACGCCGTCGCGATCTCCACCGTCCTGTAGGTCGTGCGCAACCAGACGGGCTCCATGATGAGCCTCCCCCGTCAGCGAGCGGGCGCTTCCCGGTGTCCTCCGTCGCTAGCGGTCGCGCAGATCCGGCCGAAGCTCCCAGCCGAACACGTCCTTCATCATGGTGACGTGGTTGTTCTCAAAGGTGGTGAGCCAGTCCTTGTATTCCTGCGCACCCATGAAGATCGGCGTCTGGGCGGTCTCGCGGATGAAGTTCTGCCAGTCCTCCGACTCGTAGATCTGGCGGAACAGGTTCTCATACCACGCGATGGCCTCCTGCGGGATGTCCGGCGGTCCGACGATGCCGCGCATCTGATGCAGCCCGGTCTGCATGTCGAGAAGCTCGGCATACTCGTTGTCGGTGCCGATCTCCAGCTCCCAATGGGTGGGCACGTCGGGGAACGCCTCGAAGCGCTCGCGCGCGAAGGAGACGATCGGAACCAGGCGCTCCGGATAGTGCGGCAGCATCTCCGCCGGCTGGTTGACGTTGAAGTCCTGGTGGCCGCCGGCAACCGCCGAGGCGACCGCGCCGCCGCCGGACTCAGGCACGTAGCGGAACGGCTGGCAGCCGGCCGCCTCCTGGATCAGGCTAATCTGGATCTCGTCTTCCTGGCGAGCACCGGTGCCCACCGAGGTGAGGCGACGCTCCTGGCAGGCCGCGTGAAACTCCTCCCAGGAGGAGAAATTGCTCGGGTTCACCACCAGGATGAACGGATCGATCGTCATCAGCGCGATCGGCGTGAGGTCGTCCGATGGGTACATCACCGGGATTTCCTGCTGTAGCGGCGTGGTCACCACACTGTTCAACGTCGGCGTGATGTAGTGCGGGTCGCCGGCCTGGGCCTTGAGATGGGTCAGCGCCACCGCCCCCGCACCGCCCGGCATGTTGACGGGGGTGATCGGCACCGGCGAGATGCCCAGCTTCTCGACAATACCGATCCAAAGCCGCGCGTAGGTGTCCGAGCCCCCGCCTGGCGAGGTTTGAATCACGAACTCGATCGGGCGTTCGGGCTGCCACTGAGCCGCCGCCGGCGTCACTGTCGCCATACCGGCCGCAACAAGTGCACCCGCTGCGGCGAAGGCAAGCAAGGATTTGTTCATTCTCGTCATCCGCTTCCTCCCGTTTTGCGCGCTCGTCGCGAGCGCAGTTCCCGCGTCCCGGTCTTATTTCAGGCCCGGATGGCCTTCATCCGCCGAGTTTTCGTGTCTCACACACCCCGGAAATTCCCGTGGTGTATGGCATGCCAAAGTGTGGTTTCAAATCGACGACGCTGTCAAGGGCATGCTCTCCGAGCCTGAAGGCCGGTCCGGAACGCATCCTGCCCGTGTGGCGGAGCCACCGATTTCGCTCGAACCGCCCTCGACAATCGCCCCGGTTCGCGCTTACGGTATCTGGTATACCAACGTGCCGGAGCAGACGCAGACGCATGGGCTGCGTCGAGGCACGCGCAGTCGGCGGAAGAGCGGCATGAACCTTCACGAGTTCCAGGCCAAGGACATCCTGCAGCGGCGCGGCGTGCCCGTGCCGCCAGGCGAGGTCGCGTGGACGGCGGACGAGGCCGGCCGCGTCGCCACCGAGATCGGCGGCAGGCGTTTCGCGGTGAAGGCGCAGATCCTTGCGGGCGGGCGCGGCGAGGCCGGCGGCGTGAAGATCGCCCATTCTCCGGACGAGGTGCGTGCGGTGGCCGAGGCCATGCTTGGCAGCAGGCTGGTCACGGCGCAGACCATGGCGGCGGGACGCAGCGTGCGGCGCGTCTATGTCGAGCAGGCCGTCAGCGTGGCGCGGGAGATTTATGCCGGCGTCACCGTGGACCGCGACGCTGGCGAAATCGTCCTGCTTGCGACCGGCGAAGGCGGCGGCAAGGTCGAGGAGCAGGTGCGGCGCGCGCCGGAAAGCCTGCAGCGGCTGGCCTTCGACGGCGTGGTTCCGCCGGACGAGGAGGAATTGAAACGGTTCGCCGGCGCGCTCGGTCTTCACGACGCGCAGGCCGACGAGGCGGCTGGGACGCTCGCCGCGCTCGCCCGCGCCTTCGTCGAGCTCGACGCGGGCCTGATCGAGATCAACCCGCTCGCCGTCAGCCAGGAGGGCCGCCTACTGGCGCTCGACGTGAAGATGAGCGTCGACGACAACGCGCTCTTCCGCCAGCCCGAGCTTCAGGCGCTGCGCGACGACGACGAGGTGGATGCGCAGGAGCTGGAGGCGCAGCGCCACGACCTCAACTTCGTGCGCATGGACGGCAATATCGGGGTCGTGGCGAACGGCGCCGGGCTGGCGCTCGCCACGCACGACATTCTGCGCGACTGCGGCGGCGCGCCGGCCAATTTCATGGATATCCGCACCTCCGCGATGAGCCTGCAGATCGCCAAGGGGATCGGGCTGCTGCTTGCCGACACGCGGGTCTCGGTGATCCTCGTGAACATCCACGGCGGCGGCATGACCAGCTGCGACACGATCGCAGAGGCGATGGGCATCGCGCTCCGCTGGTCGGGGCGCAAGGTCCCGATCGTGGTGCGCTTCGCCGGCCAGAACGCTACGTACGCACAGAAGATGCTCGTCGACCGGCGCATCCCGCACGAGACCGCCGCAAGCATCACGGCGGGCGCACGACGTGCCGTCGAGATCGCCAGGGGAGCGCACTGATGGCGATCCTGGTCGATTCCGGCACCCGTCTGCTGGTGCAGGGGATGACCGGGCGCGCCGGCACTTTCTACACCGACCTTGCCATGCAGTACGGCACCGAGGTTGTCGGCGGCGTCACGCCCACAAAAGGCGGCACGCGCCATATCGGCCTTCCGGTCTTCGACCGCTTCGCCGACGCCATGCGCGCGACGGGCGCCAACGCGAGCCTCGCCTTCGTGCCCGCTCCGCAGGCGGGAGCGGCTATGATCGAGGCGATCGAGGCGGAGATGCCGCTCCTGATCTGCGTCACGGAACGCATACCGACGCTCGACATGGTGAAGGTGCGGCATGCGCTGAAAGGCTCGGCCACGCGGCTCGTCGGGCCGAACTCGCAAGGGGTGCTCTCGCCCGGGAAGTGCAAGGCCGGAGTCATGTCGACGGCCGACGCGAAGCCGGGCAAGATCGGCATCGTCTCGCGCTCTGCGTCGCTAACGAGCGAGATCGTTGCGCAGACGAGCGTGGCGGGGCTCGGCCAGTCGACTACGGTGGGCATCGGGGCGGACCTCGTGCACGGCATCGGTTTTGTGGACTGTCTGCGGCTCTTCATGGATGACGGGGAGACGGAAGGCGTGATCCTGATCGGCGAGATCGGCGGAACAGAGGAAGAGATGGCTGCGGAGTATCTGAGCCGCGAGAGGCCGGCGAAGCCGGTGGTGGCGCTGGTCGCGGGACGCCACGCGCCGCCGGAGCGGCGCATGGGCCATGCCGGCGCCTTCACCATCTTCGGCGAGGGTAAGGCCGTGGCGAAGATCGAGGCGCTGCGCGCCGCGGGCGCTTATATCGCGGAGACCGCGGACGCCGTGGCCGAGACCCTGCAACGCGCGCTTCTGGAGAAGGCCGCTTGAACGACATGTCCTCTCCCGCAGACGCGCGCCCGATTCCGCCCGGCTCGGGCCGCCGGCGCTCGCCGTATTTCCCCAAGGGCCGGCTGCTCAAGCCGGAGGAGCGCGAGGCGGTCGGGGCGATCCTGGGGTCGCTACCGCGCCGGCGCGACATGCTGATCGAGTACCTCCACCTCATCCAGGACCGCGAGAAGTGCCTGCCCGCGGGCCTGCTGCATGCGCTCGCCGAAGAGCTGCGCATCCCGATGGCCGAGGTCTACGAGGTGGCGTCGTTCTACGCGCACTTCGACATCGTGAAGGACGGCGAGGAGCGCCCGCCCACGACGACCATCCGCGTGTGCGATTCGCTTTCCTGTGCGCTCGCCGGCGCGGAGCCGCTGATCGGGCGGCTGGAAGCGACGGCGGGGGCGAATATCCGCGTGGTACGCGCGCCCTGCATGGGCCGCTGCGACACCGCGCCGGTCTGCGAGGTCGGCCATCGCCACGTGGACCACGCCACGCAGGAAAGCATCGCGGACGTGCTGGCGTCGGGCGACCTGCATCCGGTGATGCCGGATTACCAAGGTTTCGACGCATACCGCACCGCCGGCGGCTACGCGATGCTTCAGGCGTGCCTCTCCGGCGAGAAGACGGTCGAGGCGGTGATCGAGACGCTGTCGAACGCATCGCTGCGAGGGCTCGGCGGCGCGGGTTTCCCGACGGGCAGGAAATGGGGCTTCGTGCGCGCCGAGAAGAAGCCGCGGCTGATGGCCGTCAATGCCGACGAGGGCGAGCCCGGCACCTTCAAGGACCGCTACTACCTGGAGCGCGAGCCGCACCGTTTCCTGGAGGGCATGCTGATCGCCGCCTGGGCGGTGGAGGCGGAGGACATCTACCTCTATCTCCGCGACGAATACCCGGCAGCGCGCGAGATCCTGCTCGCCGAGATTCCGAAGGTCGAGGCAGCCGGGCTGGCGCGCCACACGCGCGTCCATCTGAGGCGCGGCGCCGGGGCGTACATCTGCGGCGAAGAGTCGGCGATGCTGGAATCGATCGAGGGCAAGCGCGGTTATCCGCGCCACCGTCCGCCCTTCGTCGCTCAGATCGGCATCTTCGGCCTCCCCACGCTCGTCAACAATGTCGAGACGCTCTACTGGGTGCCGGAGATCCTGAAGCAAGGCGCCGAGTGGTTCGCATCGCACGGCAGGAACGGCGGCAAGGGGCTGCGCTCCTACTCGGTCTCGGGCCGCGTGAAGGAGCCGGGCGTCAAGCTCACGCCGGCCGGCGTCACGGTGCGCGAGCTGATCGAGGAGCATTGCGGCGGCATGCTCGACGGGCATGCGTTCAAGGCCTACCTGCCGGGCGGCGCGTCGGGCGGCATCCTGCCGGCGACGATGGCCGATCTGCCGCTCGAGTTCGGCAAGCTGGAGGAGCACGGCTGCTTCGTCGGGTCGCACGCGGTCGTCATCCTCTCCGACAAGGACAATATGACCGACGTGGCGCTCAACCTGATGCGCTTCTTCGAGGACGAAAGCTGCGGGCAGTGCACGCCCTGCCGCAACGGCACGGAGAAGGCGGTGCAGATGATGTCGAGGCCGAGCTGGGACGCGGAAACCCTGAATGAGCTGGCGGTCGTCATGCGCGACGCGTCGATCTGCGGGCTCGGCCAGGCGGCGCCCAACCCGCTCGTCTCGGTGCTGAAGTTCTTCCCGGACGACGTGAAGATGCACTCCGCGCCGGGCGAGCTGATGCCGGACGACGCGCCCGAGGAGGAGCCGCCCCCCGGCGGCGAGGAACGCACCAACGTATGAACACGATTGCGACTGTGAGCGGTCATGGCTGACACCATCAAATTCACCCTCGACGGCCGCGAGGTGGAATCCGGGCCGGACGAGACGATCTGGCAGGTCGCCAAGCGCGAAGGCGTCGACATCCCGCATCTCTGCTGGCTGCCGCGTCCCGGCTACCGCGCCGACGGAAATTGCCGCGCCTGCATGGTAGAGGTGGAGGGCGAGCGCGTGCTGGCCGCCTCGTGCATCCGCAAGCCGGCGGAAGGCATGAAGGTGAAGACCGGGTCGGAGCGCGCCGTGAAATCGCGTGAGCTGGTATTCGAGCTGCTCCTCGCCGACCAGCCGCCGCCGAACGTGGCGCACGATCCCAAGTCGCGCATCTGGTACTGGGCGGACGAGATGGGGCTCGACGCGAAGAGCCGCTTCCCGCAGCGCGCGCAGCCGGCTCCGGATTCCTCCCACCCGGCCATGGCGGTCAATCTCGACGCCTGCATCCACTGCGGACTGTGCGTGCGCGCGTGTCGCGAGGTGCAGGTGAACGACGTGATCGGCATGGCCTATCGCGGCCATGGCGCGAAGGTGGTGTTCGACTTCGACGACCCGATGGGCGTCTCCACCTGCGTCGCCTGCGGCGAGTGCGTGCAGGCCTGTCCCACCGGCGCGCTCATGGAATCGACGCTGCTCGACGCCGCCGGCGTGCGCACCGAGTTCGAGGACCGCACGGTGGAGACGCTGTGCCCCTATTGCGGCGTCGGGTGCCAGACCAACGTGCACGTGAAGGACGACAGGATCCTCTACATCGACGGCCGCGACGGCCCCGCCAACGAGAACCGGCTCTGCGTGAAGGGCCGCTTCGGCTACGATTACATCTACAACCC
>CAZMJQ010000038.1:0-2687 GCA_964566475.1 uncultured Propylenella sp.
TCGTGGCGATTGAGATAGGAGATGGCCAGCTCGCGGAACACGTAGTCGAGGATGGAGGTGGCGTTCTTGATCGCCTCGTTGCCCTGCACCAACCCGGCGGGCTCGAAGCGGGTAAAGGTGAACGCCTCCACATATTCCTCCAGCGGCACGCCGTATTGCAGGCCGAGCGAGATGGCGATGGCGAAATTGTTCATCATGGCGCGGAAGGCGGCGCCTTCCTTGTGCATGTCGATGAAGATCTCGCCCAAGCGCCCGTCGTCGTACTCGCCGGTGCGGAGATACACCTTGTGGCCGCCGACGATGGCTTTCTGCGTGTAGCCCTTGCGCCGGCCGGGGAGCTTCTCGCGCCCGCGCACCTCGCGCTCCACGATGCGCTCCACGATGCGCTCCGCGGCGATCGCGGCGCGCTGCGGCGCGGTCTGCTGAATCAGCGTCTCCAGCGCCTCCTCCTCGTCCTCCTCCTCGTCGGCGATCAGGGTGGAGGAGAGCGGCTGCGAGAGCTTGGAGCCGTCGCGGTAAAGCGCGTTCGCTTTCAGCCCCAGCTTCCACGACATCAAGTAGGCCGCCTTGCAGTCCTCCACCGTGGCGGCGCTCGGCATGTTGATGGTCTTGGAGATGGCGCCGGAGATGAAGGGCTGCGCCGCCGCCATCATGCGGATGTGGCTCTCCCAGGAGAGATAGCGCGTGCCGGTTCGCCCGCACGGATTGGCGCAGTCGAACACGGCAAGGTGCTCGTCCTTCAGATGCGGCGCGCCCTCCAGCGTCATGGCTCCGCAGCAATGGATGTTGGCCGCGTCGACGTCCTTCCTGGAGAAGCCGATCGCCGCCAAGAGATCGAGCTGCGGATCGGCGAGCTGCTCGTCGTCGAGCCCCAGCGCGTCGCGGCAGAAGTCCTCGCCGAGCGACCACTTGTTGAAGGCGAACTTGATGTCGAAGGCGGAGGCGAGGCCCTTCTCCAGCTCGGCGAGCTTCTCCTCGGTGAAGCCCTTCTCCTTCAGCGTCTCGTGGTTGATGCCGGGCGCGCCCTTCAGCGTGCCGCGGCCGACCGCGTAAGCGATCATCTCGGCGGTCTCCGACAGGGAGTAGCCGAGCGTCGCCAGCGCCTCCGGCACGGCGCGGTTGATGATCTTGAAGTAGCCGCCGCCGGCGAGCTTCTTGAATTTGACCAGCGCGAAGTCCGGCTCGATGCCGGTGGTGTCGCAATCCATGACGAGGCCGATCGTGCCGGTCGGCGCGATCACGCTCGTCTGCGCGTTGCGGTAGCCGTGCGCCTCGCCGAGATTGACCGCCTTCACCCAGGCGGTCTTGGCGCGCTCGCTGAGGCGCTTTCCGTTCTCGCCGAGCGCGGCGAGCGCCTCGTGGTCGAGCGGCACCGGGTCGATGTGGATGTCCTCGAAGCCGCTGTGGCCGTGCGCGGCGCGCGCATGGTTGCGGATGACCCGCAGCATGCAATCCTTGTTGCGCTCATAGGCCGGGAAGGCGCCGACCTCGCCGGCCATCTCGGCGGATGTGGCGTAGGAGGTGCCGGTCATGATGGCGGTGATGGCGCCGCAGATGGCGCGGCCCTCCGGCGAATCGTAGGGGATGCCGGAGGTCATCAAGAGGCCGCCGATATTGGCGTAGCCGAGCCCGAGCGTGCGGTAATCGTAGGAGAGCCGCGCGATCTCCTTGGAGGGGAACTGCGCCATCAGCACGGAGATCTCGAGCACCATGGTCCACAGCCGCACCGCATGCTCGAACGCGGCCGTGTCGAAGCGCGCCTCGTCGCCAGACGCATCGCGGAACTGCAGCAGGTTCAGCGAGGCGAGATTGCACGCCGTGTCGTCGAGGAACATGTACTCCGAGCACGGATTCGACGCGATGATCTCGCCGTCGGCGCGGCAGGTGTGCCAGTCGTTGATGGTGGTGTGGTACTGGACGCCGGGATCGGCGGAGGCCCAGGCGGCGAAGCCGACATGCTCCCACAGCTCGCGCGCCGGCAGCGTCTTCGCCACCTCGCCGGTGATGCGGAAGGTGAGGCTCCAGGGCTCGTCCTCCTCCACCGCGCGCAGGAACTCGTCGGTGACGCGCACCGAGTTGTTCGAGTTCTGACCGGAGACGGTGAGGTAGGCCTCAGAATCCCAGTCGAGGTTGAAGACGGGAAAGTCGATGCGCGTATAGCCCTGGCGCGCGAACTGGATGACGCGCTGGATGTAATTGTCCGGCACGTTGGCTTTCTTGGCGGCGCGGATCTCGCGCTTCAGCGCCGGGTTCTTCTGCGGATCGAAGCAGTCGTCGCCCGGCCCCTCGCAATTCACGCAGGCCTTCATGATCAGGTTGAGGTGCTTGGCGCAGGCCTTGGAGCCGGCGACGAGCGCGGCGACCTTCTGCTCCTCCTTCACCTTCCAGCCGATGTAATCCTCGATGTCGGGATGGTCGATGTCGACCACCACCATCTTGGCGGCGCGGCGCGTGGTGCCACCCGACTTGATCGCGCCGGCGGCGCGGTCGCCGATTCGGAGGAAGCTCATCAGGCCGGACGAGCGGCCGCCGCCGGAAAGCCGCTCGCCTTCGCCGCGCAGCCTGGAGAAGTTGGAGCCGGTGCCGGAGCCGTACTTGAACAGCCGCGCCTCGCGCGTCCACAGGTCCATGATGCCGCCCTCGTTGACGAGGTCGTCCGACACCGACTGAATGAAACAGGCGTGCGG
>CAZMJQ010000039.1:0-7768 GCA_964566475.1 uncultured Propylenella sp.
GCTTCCGGTGCTGACGGCGACGATGCCCGCGACGCCGACGATGCTCTTCAGCGTCTGGCGGCGGTCGAGCCTGAGGTTCTTGAACTCCTGGGCGAGGCCGATGAATTCCGGATTGGATGACTCGCAGCAGCCCATTTTGCCAATCCTCCGAAAGGAAACGTTGGCTCGGATATAGCACTTGGGCCGCCCGCTCGAAAGGCAGGCTGGCCCGTTTGACATCGCCGGCGGCACTTTTGGAACCGCTGTCTCCGCGACGGCCTTTCGAGAGAACGGGTGCCTGCGTCTGCGCCAAGACGGACAAAACGATTTCACGTGCCGTTCCTCGGCGCCTGGGTCACGCTTCCGACAATCAATCTTCTGTTCCGTTCCACATTCGCGTCCCGCCCGAGCCATCTTCGGCGATCAGCGTTGGCGCGCTGGAGGCAAACGGACCCAGGAGACGAGTGAGATGCACAAGCTGATGGTCGCAATGAGCGCGGGCGCAATGCTCGCAGCATCGACGGTTGCGGTTCTGGCGGAAGATGCAAATGGTGTCATCACCGTCATCAATCCCGAAGCGGGAACGGTGATGCTCGACACCGGGCAGGTTTTCGTGCTCCCGGCCGATGTCGATGCGGCCTCGCTCTCGGTCGGTCAGCCGGTCACCATCACCTACGAGGAAGGCGAAGGCGGCGAGATGAACGCCACGGCGATCGCTCCCGCCGGTTAGGCATTTCACCTCGACGCATCCGGATCGCGGCGGCTACCTTGCTTCCGGCCCGCCGCGATCCTCTTTCGGCGAACCGGCGGGGAATCCCGGCAAGCGGGGACGTCATGCCCGTTCGGCGGCTGTCTGCGCCGTGGCCGGCGGCAACGTTGCGGCTATCGCAAGCGCTCCGCCCGCGGAAGCCGCGGCGGCAATGAAAAGGCCGACCTCGTAGCCCAGCGCGAAGGAGCCTACGCCCGCGGCCAGCGCCACGCCGGCGAGCTGCGCGATGCGGCTTGACGCGTTGTTGATGCCTGAAGCGAGCCCCTCGTCCGCCTCCCCCACGCTCGACATGACGGTCGCCGTGAGCGGTGCGACGAGCACGGCGAACGACACGCCCAGCACCGCCATCGGCGCAATCACGCCGGCGGCAAGTGTCGCGCCCTGCCCGAGCGCCAGCCAGGCGTAGGCCAGCGCCGCGCCGAGCGGGCCGGCAATCAGCATGGCGCGCGCGCCGACCTTGTCCGCCAGCCCGCCGAACGCGCGTGACAGCAGCCCGACGCCGAGCGTGAACGGCAGGAACGCCAGCCCTGCCGCGGTCGCGGACAGCCCGCGCCGGTCCACCAGCTCGAACGACAGCAGAAAGAACATGATCGCGAGCCCCGCATAGACGAGCAGCGTCGCGAGGTTGAGCCCGAAGAACGGGCGGTTCTCCGCCAGGCGCGGCGGCGTCATGGGGTGCTCCGCCTTCCGTTCCCAAAGCACGTAGGCGACGAGCCCGGCGCCGCCGAGCGCGGCGGCCAGAGCGATCGCGACGAGCGGCCGTGGCGATGCCCCGTCCGTCCCCGCTTCGCCCGGCCCGACCTGGCTGAGTGCCCATGCCAACGCCCCGAGCGCCGCGGCGAGGATCAGCGCGCCGACCACATCGAAGGCGCGGCGCACCCGCCGATCGGCGGGTGCGAACGCCAAGAGGATGGCGACCGTCGCGAGCGCCAGTGGCGGATTGATCCCGAATACCGCCGGCCAACCGAAGCTTTCCGTCAGCCACCCGCCGAGCACCGGCCCGCCCGCCGTCGTCAGCGCCGATGCCGCGGCCCACACGCCGATCGCCCGGTTGCGCTCGGCGCGCGGATAGGTGGCGCCGATCAGCGCCAGGCTCGCCGGCGCGACGAGCGCCGCGGCCACGCCCTGCACCACCCTGGCGCCGATCAGCCAGCCGACGGAGGGTGCGAGCGCGCAGGCCGCCGATGCCGCTCCAAAGAGCAGGCAGCCGACCGCGAGCATGCGCGCCTTGCCGTAGACGTCGGCGAGCGCCCCGCCGATCAGTGTGAGCGAGGCGAGCGCCAGCACGTAGCCGTTCAGCACCCATTGCACCGCGGCAAGGTCGGCGCTGAGATCGGCGCGCAGCTGCGGCAGGGCGACGGTCAGCGCGGAGCCGTCGATGAAAGCCATGGAGGACGCCAGAACGCAGGCCGCGAGCACCAGCCCGCGGCGCCGCTGCGTCACCTTCTGGCCGGGCTCGCGCGAGTACGGCTCCGTCTCGATGACGCCGCGGCTGCACGGCTCGACGAAAGGCTGAGACACGCAATTCCCCGCTCGGACGTTTTCGGTAGTGCGGTGCGCAGGCCGCGGCCTTCGCAGAGAACCGGCCCGCGATGCCGGCGAAGGACCGCGAGCGCTCTTGGCCTTCGACCTGCATAGCACAAATCGGAAATCATGTGCGGAAAGCCACGTTGTCGCCGCGTTGCCGCGGACTATTCTCAACGGTGCAGCATGCGATCCGCTCGCCGCATCGATGCTGCTTCGCTGTCCAGGCAGAGAGGCCCTCATGCTTCGACGCACGCCCCTCGTCTCTCTCCTCGCTTTGGCGGCGATCGCCGCCCACGTGGACTTAAGCACGGCGCAGACCCCGAGCGGCGCGGCGGAGAAGGTCGCGCAGTCGACCGAGGCGGCCGGCTCCGCCGGGGCGCGCGTGCTTCAGGTGAGCGGACCGGTCTTCATGGGCGACGAGGTCAGGACCAGCCGCAGCGGCGAGGCGCAGATCCGCTTCGCCGACAATACGCGCTTCGTCGTGGGTCCGAACGCGCGCGTTCTCATCGACCGCTTCGTCTATTCCGGCGGCTCGGCGCGCACCGCGACGTTCTCCGCCGTGAAGGGCGCCTTCCGTTTCATCAGCGGCGACAGCCCGAAGGGCGCATACCTGATCCGCACGCCCGTCATGACGATCGGCGTGCGCGGCACCGGGCTCGACGGCTTCGTGGAGGCGGGAACGGGCCGCACCACGATCGCGCTCTACGAAGGCGCCGCGGAGCTTTGCGACGTCTCAAATCAGTGCATCGTCGTGGAGGCCGGCTGCACGATCGTGGTGGCACCGCCGGGCGGCGGGTTCGAGGCGCCCTCCCCGGCGACCCGCGGGCTTTTCCTCCCCTACAGCGTCTCGCAGGCCAGCCTCCTGCCGCAGTACAGGCTCGACACCTCGGCCTGCGCCGGCGCGGTCCCCTCCTTCACGACGCCGGGCGAATCGGGCGGCGGCTCCGGCGGCGGCCCCGGCGGCGGAACGTCCGGCGGCGGCACGCAAAGTGGTGGCGGCGGCGACGGCGAGGGACGCTGAGCCGGAACCGGGACGGCCCGAAAGGCTTGAGTTGCCGGGCAAACGAAACGCCCAGTGAGGGCGTGCATCCGCGCGCCGGCTCTGCTAAAGCACGCCACCCATGCGCTCTTCGGCATCGCAATAGCCATGAAATCATCCGCGGCGGACGTCGCGTTCGAAGGCGGACAGGACGGCACAGGCGAGGCCAGGAAACCCGGTCTCTACATGCTGGCGCTCGGCTCACTCGGCGTCGTCTTCGGCGATATCGGCACGAGCCCGCTCTATGCCTTCCGGATCGCCGCCGCGACGGCGGTCGGGCCGGAGGGGGACCCAAGCCGCGCCACCATTCTGGGCGTGCTGTCGCTGATCCTGTGGGCCCTCGTCCTCATCGTCAGCCTCAAATACGTGATGATCCTGATGCGCGCCGACAACAACGGCGAAGGCGGCACGCTGTCGTTGATGGCCCTGGCGCGGCGCGGGATGCACGGGAAGGCCAGAGCAACGCGGTGGCTGACGGTGCTCGGCATGCTCGGCGCCGCCCTTTTCTATGCCGACGCGACAATCACGCCGGCGATCTCGGTGCTGGCCGCCGTCGAAGGTATCACGGTGCGCGCACCGCAGTTCGAGCCGGCCGTCGTGCCCATCGCCTTGGTGGTTCTGGTCGCGCTCTTCGCGTTCCAGCGCACGGGAACGCAGCGTGTCTCCGCCCTCTTCGGACCGATCACCGCATTGTGGTTTCTCGTGCTGGCGGCGGCCGGTATCGGCGGAATCACGCGCGACCCCTCGGTGCTTCTGGCGCTCAGCCCGCACTACGCCGTCGTCTTCTTGGCGACGCATCAGCTGATCGGCTTCGTGACGCTCGGCGCGGTTTTCCTCGCCGTCACGGGGACGGAAGCGCTCTACGCCGACCTCGGCCATTTCGGGCGCCGCCCCATGTGGCTCGCGTGGTTCGCCGTCGTCTTTCCGAGCCTCGTTCTCAACTATCTCGGTCAGGCGGCGCTGGTGCTGAGCGAGCCGCACACCCGCGAGAACCCGTTCTTCCTGCTCTTCCCTGAATGGGCGATCATTCCGGTTGTGGTGCTGGCCACCTGCGCCACCGTCATCGCCAGCCAGGCCGTCATCACTGGGGCCTTCTCGCTGGCGCGTCAGGCGATCCAGCTCGGTCTCCTGCCGCGCATGCGCATCCTCTTCACGTCGGAGACGACCACCGGCCAGATCTACATGCCGCGCATCAACTGGCTGCTCTTCTCGGCGGTCGTTGTGCTTACGCTGCTCTTCGGCAACTCCGCGAGCCTCGCCTTCGCCTACGGCATCGCGGTGAGCGCCGCCATGGTCGTGGATTCGCTGCTCGCTTTCGTGGTGCTCAGATATTGCTGGCATTGGCGGCTCGCCCTGACCGCGGCGACGATCGGCCCGTTCCTGTTCCTGGAGCTCAACTTCGTCACTGCCAACAGCGTGAAGATTCTGAGCGGCGGCTGGGTGCCGATCCTGATTGCCGCAATTCTTATGACCTCGATGCTGACCTGGCGGCGCGGCACGGCCATCCTGTCGGAGAAGGCGCAGCGCCAGGAGGTCTCCCTCAAGGACCTCGTCACCAGGCTCGACGCCAAGCCCCCGGCGCGCGTGCCCGGAACCGCCATCTTCCTGACCGGCGACCCGCAGGGCGCGCCCACGGCGCTCATGCACAATCTGAAGCACAACAAGATCATCCACGAGCGCAACGTCATCCTCACCATCCGCACGGAAGGAACGCCGCGCGTTCCCAACCGGGACCGCGTCACGATCGAGGAGCTGTCGCCCACCTTCCAGCGCGTGGCGATCGCCTTCGGCTACATGGAGACGCCGAACGTGCTGAAGGGCATCGCCGCCTGCCGCAAGCAGGGCCTCACCTTCGACATCATGGCGACCTCGTTCTTCCTCTCCCGACGCAGCCTCAAGGCGTCGCCGCACTCCGGCATGCCGATCTGGCAGGACAAGCTCTTCATCGCGCTGGCCGGCTCGGCGGATTCCGCCACGGACTATTTCCATATCCCCGCGGAGCGCGTGGTGGAGATCGGAGCGCAGGTCACGATCTGAGCGGCGGCGGCGGCGAAGCCGGCACTGGACCGCTCCTTGCATGAGCCCTTATCAGGAAGGCGGGGCCTGACCTCAAGGCGGCGCGATGCTGGAAACGATGTATCTGGCGATCCTGGTCGGGGCCGGGCTTACCATGGCCGCGGTCTTCACCAGCTGGATCGCTTTCCGCTTCGGGGCGCCGCTGCTGCTCATCTTCCTGCTCGTCGGCCTGGTCGCCGGCGAGGACGGGCTCGGACTGGCCTTCGACAACGCTCCGGCCGCATACTTCCTCGGCAATCTGGCGCTGGCGATCATTCTGTTCGATTCCGGCTTCGGCACGAAGCTGTCGGCGCTCCGGCAGGCGGCCCTGCCGGCATTCGTATTGGCGACGGTCGGGGTCGTGTTCACCGCCGCGCTGGTCGGAGTCGCGGCCCGCTTCATCTTCGGGTTCCCCTGGCTGCAATCCTTCCTGCTTGGCGCCGTGGTCAGCTCCACCGACGCCGCGGCCGTCTTCTTCCTGCTGAGGGCCGGCGGGATCCACCTCAGGGAGCGCGTGCGCTCGGTGCTGGAGGTGGAATCGGGCGCCAACGACCCGATGGCGATCTTCCTTACCGTGACGCTGGTGGAGCTCTTCGCCACGGGCGTTCCGGAAGCGGGGCTTACGGCGACTTTCGTCATCGCCTTTGCGCGGCAGATGGGTCTCGGCCTGCTCCTTGGCCTCGCCGGCGGCTTCCTCATCGTTCGGCTGGTCAACCGCCTGGAGCTTGAATCGGGACTCTATCCGATCGTCGTCTTGGCTGCCTCGCTGGTTCTGTTCGGGATTGCCGGCACGCTCAACGCCAGCGGCTTCCTCGCCGTCTATGTGGCGGGACTCTACGCCGGCAGCCGCCGGCTGCGCGCGGCCCTGACGCTGCGCCGCTTCCAGGATGGCATGACATGGCTGGCGCAGATCGGCATGTTCGTGGTCTTCGGTCTGCTTGCGACGCCGCACGAGTTTCCGCGCATCGCGTTGCAGGGGGTCGCGCTGGCGATATTGCTGATCTTCGTGGCGCGGCCGGTCGCCGTCTCGCTCTGCCTCCTGCCCTTCCGCGCGCCGCGCGAGGAAACGGCGTTCATCGCCTGGGTAGGCCTGCGCGGGGCGGTGTCACTGCTGCTCGGCATCCTGCCGCTGATGGCCGGCCTGCCGCTCGGCCAGGAGATCTTCAACGCGGCGTTCATCATCGTTCTGACGTCGCTTCTCATCCAGGGCTGGACCATCCGTCCCATGGCCAGACAGCTCGGCCTCATCATCCCGCCGACCATCGGGCCGGTCGAGAAGGTGGAACTGGAGCTGCCGGGCGCCATCCACGAACTCGTCGTCTATCACGTGGTGCCGGACAGTCCCGTGGCGCGCGGCGAACGCATCCCGCGCTGGGCGCGCCCGTCGCTGGTCGTGCGCAAGGGCCAGTCGATGCGCCCGCAATTCGCCGGCCGCATCGAGCCGGACGACCACGTCTACCTGTTCACCGCGCCGCGCAACATCCGTCTGCTCGACAGGCTCTTCGCCAGCCCGGCGCGCGTGGAGGACGACGACAAGGACTTCTTCGGCGAGTTCGTAATCGACACGGCCCATACGCTTGGCGAGCTGGCCCAGGCATACGGGGTCGACGCGCCCGCTGACCCGGCAACACCGATCGGCAGCTACATGCAGGAGCGGCTCGGTGGCCGCGCCGAAGTCGGCGACCGCGTGCCCATCCAGTTCATCGAGCTGATCGTGCGCGACACCGACGAGAACGACGCCGTGACCGCCGCCGGACTGGCTCTCGCTCCGCAGCCCGTTCCCGGCGCCGCGGCGTGGCCGGTGCTCGGCCTCTTCTCGGACTGGGCGGCGATCCTGCGCGACCGCTGGCAGCGCCTGCGCCGATGGCGGGAGCGGTAGGCAATAGCCTCATCCCGCCATCGCGCCGCCGCGCACATCGCTCTTGCAAACGGATAAGGTCTCAGAGCTTCAGCGTCTTCTTCCGCCTGCGCCGCCCGCGCGCCACGCCGTGCGCGGTCTTCTCCCACTCCGACGGGCGCCGAAAGTACTGGAAGAGCGCCTGCCATGCCGCCAAAGACATGAGCGCCCAGTAGGCCGGCAGCATCGGAATGTGCCAGACGAGGTGCGCCGCGCCGGCGGCCCGGAGGCCGCGGGCCGCGGAGACGGCCGCGGCCGTCAGAACGGTAGAGAGGTTGCCGAGGTTGAGCGCGAGCAGCCCCCACACATGGGGCTCGTCCGGCCAGCGTCCCTCCAGCGCGGCGAGCGCCGCCATCGTCACGACCGCGAGCGAGAGCGGGTAAAGCAGCAACCCAAGCACGCCGGCGGTGAGGATTCCGTGCATCGCGAGCTGTTCCTTCAGCGACAGGCGAAGCCCGCGCGGGATGTGGGCGCCGAACGAGAGCGCCACGGTCTGGATCCA
>CAZMJQ010000040.1:0-13626 GCA_964566475.1 uncultured Propylenella sp.
AGGCCGCGCCGCTGCAGCGGCTTCAGGTTCGCGGTCAGCGTCGTACGGTCCATGGCGAGCAGCGAGGAGACTTCGCCGATGGTCGGCGGCTTCGGCCGGTTGAGCGCCATCATCAGCGAGAACTGTCCGTTGGTAAGCCCGGCCGGCTGCAGCGTCTCGTCGTAGCGCCGCGCCAGGACGCGCGCCGCGCGCTGCACGTGGAGGCACAGGCAGAGATCGCGCACGGCGTGCGTCGTCGCAAGCGAGGGGGTTTGGCGGCTTGCCATCCGATGAATAATGTTGATATCAACCAAAAACGTCAACTGTCATACGCGTGCGTCACGCACGAAACGGGAGGAGCGCGAAATGCATGTCCAGCCTTATCTGTTCTTCGGGGGCAGGTGCGACGAAGCGATCGAGTACTACAGGGAAACGCTCGGCGCCGAGGTCGAGGCGGTCATGCGGTTCAAGGATGCGCCGGCGCAGCCGCCGCCGGGCACGATCGCGCCCGGATGGGACGGCAAGGTCATGCATTCGGCCTTCCGACTCGGCGAAACGACCGTCATGGCGTCGGACGGCATGGGCCCGGGCGAGGCGAGCTTCAAGGGCGTCAGCCTGACGCTCACCGTTGAAAGCGCGGCGGAGGCCGATCGCATCTTCAACCTGCTTGCCGACGGCGGCGAAGTGCAGATGCCGATCAACAAGACCTTCTTCGCCGAGCGCTTCGGCATGGTTGCCGACCGGTTCGGCGTGCCATGGATGGTGATCACGGGCGCCTGAATATCGCTGTAGCGTATGCGCTCTGCTCGCCGGAGCGCGGGAGGTGGAGATGTCTGAGAAGGTGCTGGTCCTGATCGGGACGACGCGCGGCGCTTTCATCGTGGAGAGCGACGCGGACAGGCGCGCGTGGAAGACGCGCGGGCCGTTCTGCGAGACGTGGCCGCTGAACCACGTCAAGGCGGATGCGGTGAGCGGGACGATCTATGGCGGCGGCGGCAATCAGTGGTTCGGCCCCGCCGTTTGGAAGTCGACCGACCTCGGCGAGACCTGGACGCATTCGAGCGAGGGCCTCGCCTATCCCGAGGGCGAGGAGCCGGTCAAATGCGTGTGGAGCCTGGCGCCGGGCGACGGCGCGCTCTACGCCGGCGTCCAGCCCGCCGGCCTCTTCCGCAGTGGCGATCACGGCGAGACGTGGGAGCACGTGTCGGGCCTCAGGGACCACCCGACACGGCCGGAATGGACGCCGGGGGGCGCGGGCCTCATCCTGCATTCGATCGTGGTCGGGCCGAACGGCGGCGACAAGATGTGGGTCGGCATGTCCGCCGTCGGCGTCTTCCACACGGCGGACGGCGGCAAGTCGTGGGAGCCGCGCAACCGTGGCACGCGCAACGACTACATGCCCGACGACCAGAAATACCCCGAGTTCGGCCAGTGCGTGCACTGCCTCGTCATGGCGCCGGGTGTGCCCGACCGGCTCTACCAGCAGAACCATTGCGGCATGTACCGCAGCGACGACGGCGGCAAGGCGTGGCGGAGCATCGAGAGCGGCCTTCCCACCTCGTTCGGCTTTCCCGCGGCGACGCATCCGCGCGACTCCGAGACGCTCTACCTGCTGCCGCTCAACGGCGACTCCGCCGGGCGCTACCCGCCCGACGGCAAGGTCGCGGTCTGGCGCACGCGCGACGGGGGCGAGAGCTGGCAGGCGCTGCGCAAAGGCCTGCCGCAAGAGAACGCCTTCTTCGGCGTGCTGCGTCAGGCCATGTCGACGGATACGCTCGAGCCGGCGGGCGTCTATTTCGGCACCAACGGCGGCTCGCTCTACGCCAGCAACGACGAGGGCGAGGGCTGGCAGCGCATCGCGGAGCACCTGCCGATGATCCTCTCGGTCGAGACCCTGGTCGTCGACGCGTAGCGGATCGGGACGGCGGCGATGGACGACAGGCCCGCATCCGCGGTGACGGTGGAGCTGCCGCCGGCGCTGGTGCGGCTGTTCCCCGGCGCGCAGCAGCGGGTGGAGGTCCGTGCTGCGACGGTCGCCCAGATGCTTGACGCGCTCAACGCGCGCTGGCCGGGCATGCGCGACAGGCTGTGCGATTCGAGCCCGCGCATCCGGCGCAACATCAACGTCTTCGTCGAGGGCACGCGCGCCAGGCTTGACACGCCGCTCACGCCGGGCGGCGAGGTGATCGTGCGCATGGCGATGATCGGCTGAGTCGCGGGCCCTGCCGTCAAGCATACCTCAAACGAAAGGCGGGGCCGCCCGGGGGAGGAGGCGGCCCCGCTTCACGGTGGCGGACGGCGCTTCAGAAGCGCGACGCGGCGCAGGCGAGGCGGTCGATCTCGGCCGGAGGGATGCCGAGAGCGCGCAGGTCGCGCGGCGGAAGCGCTCTCAGCTCGCGCACCGTGGTCAGGTAGCGGCGCTCCTGACGCCAGCGCCGCAGTCTCGAGCTCACATTCATCTTCTTGCGTGTTCCCTTACTTGCAGGCGAGGGTGACCTCGCCGTCTTCGAGGTAGTAGGTCCAGTAGAGGCCGGGCTCACAGTCCTCGACGCTGTCGACCATGATGGAGCCGGAGCGGCGGGGCGCGATGGAGCCGGTCGTCACGGGCTCGGCGGGGGCGACCGAAGGCGCGGCCCGCGGATAGAGCGCGGTGCTCTGCCCCGGCCCGGCGTCCTCGCAAAGGAGGATGACCTGGTTCCCGAGCGTGCGGTAGCCGTTGACGCAGTCGGCGGCGTGGGCCACCGGGCCCGCGCCGAGCGTGATCGCCACCGCAGCGGCGAGCGCGGCGGGTCGCGCCAGGCGCCGGAGCGCGTCTGTCTCGGCGAAGCTGGCAAGCGATGAGGAGAGATTGGACAGCATCGGACTTCCCTTCGTGTCGGCCCGCAGAAGCAGCGTGACTGCTGCCGCAGCTTGTGTTACTGACCGGTAACACATAAGTTGGGGATAGATACTGACCGGTAACACCCGTGTCAAGGGATGAATGCTGAGGGGCTGACAAAAATGGCTGGGGACATGATGGCAAAGACCGAAGCGGAGGCGCAGACGCCGCCGCGCGAGCGCATCCTCGCCGCGGCCGCGGAACTCTTCTATCGCCGGGGAATCCGCGCTGTCGGGGTGGACGCCATCGCCGAAGCGGCCAGCACCAACAAAATGACGCTCTACCGGCACTTCCCATCCAAGGACGAGCTGATCGCCGAGTATTTGCGGCGCACCGCCGTTGCCGCGGAAGCGTGCTGGAAATCGCTCGACGAAGCTCACCCCGGCGACGCGCTGGCGCAGCTTCGCGGCTGGCTGAAGACTATGGGCGCTCACGTGGGCGACTGCGACGCGCGCGGGTGCGCGCTCGCCAACGCGGCGATCGAGCTTCCCGAGAAGGGGCATCCGGCGCGGCGCGTGATCGAGGATTACAAGACGGCGCACCGCAACAAGATCGCTGAGCTTGCAGGCCTGGCCGGCCTGCACGACCCGGAGATGCTGGCCGACGAGTTGCACCTCCTCCTGGAAGGCGCGCGCGTGACGGCCCAGAGCGTCGGCGCCGATGGCCTCGGCGAACGGCTCGTCCGCATGGGCGAGGCGCTGATCGCCGCGCACGCCTCGGGAGCGTGGCCTGCTTCCCGATAGCATGCCGGCCGCATTGGCGCCCGGCTTCAAGTAACGCTGAATTTCCGTGGCTCAACCGCTTGATTGCGCGGCGCATCCGGGTCAATGCTACCAAGGCGCCCGGCGGGCTGGCGGGTCGCACGGCAGATGCGAGGGACCATGCCGTCAGCGACGGAGCAAGCGGTACGGCAGTTGGAGGCGGCGCTCCAGAGCCTGGAGTACGCTGTGGAGCAGCGGCTTTCCCAGTCGGCGGGAGCGGATGGCCTCGCCGAGCAGGTGCAGATGCTGACGAGCGCCCGGGCGGAGCTTGCCGAAACGCTCGACCAGACGGAGGCGCGCGCCGCGAAGCTCGATCATATCAACCGCGACGTGGCGCGCCGTCTCGACAGCGCGATCGCCACGATCCGCGCGGTCCTTCAGTCCGACGAGGAGGGCGGCTGATGGCGCAGGTCAATCTCACCGTGAACGGACGCGTCTACCGCATGGCCTGCGAGGACGGCGAGGAGGAGCACGTGGAAGAACTCGGCCAGCGCTTCGACGCGGCGATCGACGAGCTCAGAGGCGCGCTCGGCGAGATCGGAGACCAGCGCCTGATGGTCATGGCCGGCATCCTCATGACCGACCGCCTCAACGACGCCGAGCGCCGGCTGGCGGAAGCCGAGGAGGCGGTCAGGTCGCTGCGCGACGTGCGCTCCGACACGGCCATGCGCATCGAGGGGCTGGAGCAGAATTTCGCCGAGAGCCTGCTTCACGCGGCGGCGCGCATCGAGCGCATCGCCGAGCGCCTGCACCGCCTGCCCGAGGCGCCGGAGTAGGGCATCTCAAGAGTCCGCGCGCTTCGCAGCGGTCAGACACAGGCCTGTATGTCTGTCGCGGCAAAGTCGCCGCCTTTGAACAGTAAGGGCGCGCTCATCGCGGAGGCAAGTGCGTATGCGGCACAATCGGCAAGGTTGAGCCGGGCCGTCGAATGGATGCCCTTCCCGAAGCGATCGAACGCAGCGAGCCGCCTCGGGCGTGAGCCTCATCAAAAGGCACCACCTCGAAGTCATTCTCCTCCTGAAGGAAGCGCCACATGCGTGAGACTGCCGCCGGTCCACGGCGAATGCGCAGGACAGCTCCCGTCTCATGTACGTTGACAGCCGAGATCATCAGCCGGTCAGCTTCCTGGATTGCTCGTGCATAGACAGCTGCATCCGGCTCCCGTTCCAGCAGCGCCACCAGAGCAGAGCTGTCTACGACGATCATCGGGTGTTCAGATCGTCCATGATCTCCCTTGCGGAACGCTGATCGAGCAGCGGCATGGCCGCGATCTCGTCGCCGACGGCGAGCATCTGGTCGACGGTCATGCGACGCCTGGAGCGCGCCAGCCCGGCCGCGCGCGCGCTTTCCTCCACTGCCTGCCTTATGGCGTTCTCAACCGTTGTCCCGCGAGCGTCGGCGAGGCGGCGGGCCAGCGCCTGTGTATCGCCTGGTAGGTCCACCATGTCCTCACCTCTCTCCCCCTCGAAGTGGTAATACAATAGAGCTAGGCAACGACCAAGAGTGACGCCCAACGGAGAAAGCGGCGCATTCGCTATAAGGTCGAGGAGACGTCCGTGCCCCGTTCCGCCTTCAACGACGACCTCCCGCGGACTCCGGCGAACCATCAGCCGCTGACGCCGCTCGTCTTCCTCGACCGCGCCGCGCGGGTCTTCCCCAACCATCCGGCGGTCGTGCATGGCGCGCAGCGTCTCTCCTATGCGGCGCTTTACAGTCGCGCGAGGCGGCTTGCGTCGGCGCTCCAAAAGCGCGGCGTCGGCGTCGGCGACACGGTCTCAGTCATGCTTGCGAACACGCCGCCGATGCTGGAGGCGCATTACGGCGTACCCATGCTCGGCGCGGTGCTCCATTCGATCAACACGCGGCTCGACGCGGCGGTGATCGCCTTCCAGCTCGACCACGCCGAAGCGAAGATCGTCATCGTCGACCGCGAGCTCTCCGCCGTGATGGCCGATGCGCTGGGCCGCGCGAGCGTGGAGCCACTCGTCGTCGACTTCGACGATCCGGAATTTCCCGATGACGCGCCGGCGGTGAAGGGCGAACGGATCGGCGCGCTCGACTACGAGGCGCTCATCGAAGAGGGCGATTCGGATTTCCGCTGGCGCATGCCGGACGACGAGTGGGACGCGATCAGCCTCAACTACACCTCAGGCACCACCGGCAATCCGAAGGGCGTCGTCTATCACCACCGCGGCGCTGCGCTCATGTGCTATGCCAACGCGCTGTCAGCCGGCATGGGGCAGCACCCGGTCTATCTGTGGACGCTGCCGATGTTCCACTGCAATGGCTGGTGCTTCCCGTGGACGCTGTCGGCATTGGCGGGCACGCATGTCTGCCTCCGATGGGTGCGGGCGAAGCCGGTCTACGACGCCATCGCCGATCACGGCGTCACGCATCTCTGCGGCGCCCCGATCGTCATGGCGGCGCTGATCAATGCATCGGACGAAGAGAAGCGCGCCTTCCCGCAGAGCGTCCGATTCGTGACCGCCGCGGCGCCTCCGCCCGAAGCGGTGCTTGCCGCGATGGCCGAGGCAGGGTTCGAGGTCACGCACGTCTACGGACTGACGGAGACCTACGGGCCAGCGGTGGTCAACGAGTGGCAGAGCGAATGGGACGGCCTCGACGGCCCGCAGCGGGCCGCGAGGAAGGCGCGGCAGGGCGTGCGCTATCCGGCGCTGGAGGAACTCGCCGTCCTCGACCCGGGGTCGCTCCAGCCTGTGCCCGGCGACGGCGCGACGCTCGGCGAGGTGTTCTTCCGCGGCAACATCGTGATGAAGGGCTACCTCAAGAACCCGGAGGCCACCGCCGCGGCGCTCGGCGACGGCTGGTTCCGCTCCGGCGATCTCGGCGTGCTGCACCCGGACGGCTACGTCCAGCTCAAGGACCGCTCCAAGGACATCATCATCTCCGGCGGCGAGAATATCTCCTCCATCGAGGTTGAGGACGCGCTCTACCGGCACCCGGCCGTCGCCGCCGTGGGCGTGGTCGCCAGGCCCGACGAGAAGTGGGGCGAGACGCCGGTCGCCTTCGTGGAGCTGAAGCCCGGAGCGAGCGCTACGGCCGGGGAGCTGATCGCCCATGCGCGCGACCACCTCGCACACTACAAGTGTCCGCGCCACGTCGTGTTCGCCGACATCCCGAAGACGTCGACGGGGAAGATCCAGAAGTTCAAGCTGCGGGAAATGGCGAAGGACGTTTAACGCCTGTCCCTCAGCCCGGAGCTGACGGCCCGAAAAAGCAAAGGGCGGCCGAAGCCGCCCCCAGACGCAAAGAGCGCCCCTGGCGCCCCCTCACTGACCGTTCGTTAGTGCATCGTCTCGCCGTTCAATTTCAGCTTGGCGATCTCATCCTTGATATGCAGCTTGCGCTTCTTCAGGGCGGCGACTTCGAGCTCGTCAAAGCCTGGGTGAGTCTGAGCGTCCTGGATCTCCCGCTTCAACGCTTCATGACGCCGTTCAAGCTCCGCAAGATGCGATTCAACGGACATTCGCGCCTCCATGTCAGTGGGACTCACAAAGCATGCCACAAAGGAAAGTTTATGTCGAACCCATGACGCCGGTTACCTACCGTTACGTAAACGTCGAGCGTGCATTTCACCGGGTCGGCGTTTGGTGGTATAAATCAGAAAAATCCAGGCCATGGCGGGCGAGAGCATGGATGACGACGACCGGGTGGTCCAGGTCAGCGATTCCGCGGTCCGAAACGAGCTTGCGCAGTTGCGGCAGGAGCACCGCGACCTCGACAGCGCGATCGAGGCCCTGCAGGGCCAGGCCTCCCCGGACAACCTGCAGATTCAGCGCCTCAAGAAGCGGAAACTTCTGTTGAAGGACCGGATTACGGCCCTGGAGGACAAGCTCCTGCCCGATATCATTGCGTGAAGGGTTTTTCCCGGGATTTCCCCTCCCGGCCGGAGCGGGCGTAGAGCGGTCGGGAGAAATGTGGCATGCGGGTGGCGACAGGCCGCAGCGCTGTTCGCACTTTCCACAGGTGGCTAGATGAACCGGGCCCGAGAGGTCACGCCGAAGGTCGCAATCGTCATGGGCAGCCAGTCCGACTGGCCGACCATGCGGCATGCGGCCGAGCATCTCGACGAGCTCGATGTCCCCTACGTGGCGCGCATCGTCTCCGCGCACCGAACACCGGACCGGCTCGTCGCCTTCGCCAAGGGCGCGCGTGAGGCCGGGCTGAAGGTGATCGTCGCCGGCGCGGGCGGCGCGGCGCACCTGCCGGGCATGATCGCCTCCATGACCACGCTGCCGGTCCTCGGCGTTCCCGTGGAGTCCGGCGCGCTGAAGGGTCAGGACAGCCTTTTTTCCATCGTGCAGATGCCGGCGGGCGTCCCGGTCGGGACGCTGGCGATCGGCAAGGCGGGCGCCGCGAACGCAGGTCTGCTCGCCGCGGCGATCCTGGCGACGGGCGACGATGCGCTGGCGGAGCGCCTTGCCGCCTGGCGCGCGGCGCGGACCGCGGCCGTGGCGGAGCATCCGAAGGACGGCGATGCCGGCTGAGGCGCTGGCGCCCGGCTCCGTCATCGGCATTCTGGGCGGGGGGCAGCTCGGCCGCATGCTGGCGCTCGCCGCCGCCCGGCTCGGCTTCCGCTGCCACATCTATTGTCCAGACCCGGAGAGCCCGGCCTTCGACGTCGCCGCCGGCTGGACCGTCGCAGGCTACGACGATGCGGGCGCGCTCGGAGACTTCGCGCGCGCCGTCGACGTCGTCACCTACGAGTTCGAGAACGTCCCGGTCGCAGCGGTCGAGCTGTTGTCCGAGTCCGTGCCGGTCCGCCCGGGCGCGCGGGCGCTGGCCATGAGCCAGGATCGGCTGAGCGAGAAGAGCTTCCTCTCGGAGATCGGCATCGCTACGGCCGCCTTCGCGCCGGTCGACGACCGAAAATCGCTCGACGGCGCGCTCGCCGCCATTGGCCTCCCCGCTCTCCTGAAGACGCGCCGCTTCGGCTACGACGGCAAGGGGCAGGCGGCGATCCGCTGGGCCGACGAGGCGGGCCGAGCGCTCGACGCTATGTGCGGCGCGCCGGCCATCCTGGAGAGGTTCGTCTCGTTCGCGCGCGAGATATCCGTGATCGCCGTGCGCGGGCTCGACGGCGCGGTCGCGGCCTACGATCCGGCGGAGAACGTGCATCGCGACGGCATCCTCGCCACGTCGACCGTGCCGGCGCGCGTCGGCGCCGAAACCGCGGCGGAGGCGCGGCGTATCGCGGAGCGGCTCATGTCCGCGCTCGACTATGTCGGGGTTATCGGGGTGGAGTACTTCGTCGGCCGCGAGGACGAGGCGCTCTTCGTCAACGAGTTCGCCCCGCGCGTCCACAATTCCGGCCACTGGACCGAGGACGCCTGCGCGGTCTCGCAGTTCGAGAGCCATATCCGCGCCCTCGCGGGATGGCCGCTCGGGCCGACGACCCGGTTCGCCGATGTGGTCATGACCAACCTGATCGGCAGCGACGCGGACGACTGGCGGACGCTCGCCGCCGAGTCGGGCGCGCGCCTCCACCTCTACGGGAAGCGCGAGACGCGGCTTGGCCGCAAGATGGGCCACGTCAACCGGCTGGCCTGGATGCCGTAGCGGGAACGGAATCGCGACCATGACCGCCGCCCCGGATTTCGCTTCGCTGCATCCGGGCTACGGATTCCGGAAACCTTGCCACCTTACCTGAATTGTGTTGGATGGCGGCGACTTCCGGAGTTTCCAGGACAGCAATGAAGATCAGCGGCAACGACATCCGCCCCGGCAACGTGATCGAGCACGACGGCTCGCTCTGGGTGGCGGTCAAGTCCAACAAGGTGAAGCCCGGCAAGGGCCCCGCCTACAACCAGGTCGAGCTGAAGAACATCATCGACGGCCGCAAGCTCAATAACCGCTTCGGCTCCGACGAGCGCGTCGAGCGCGCGCGCATCGACACCAAGGACTTCCAGTTCCTCTACAAGGAAGGCGACGCGCTCGTCTTCATGGATTCCAACACCTACGAGCAGATCAACCTGGCGGAGGAGTTCGTGGGGGAGCGCGCCGCCTTCCTGCAGGACGGCATGACGGTGACGCTGGAGATGCACGAGGAGCGCCCGATCGGCATTTCGCTCCCGGACCAGGTGACGCTGGAGATCACCGAGACCGAGCCGACCGTGAAGGGACAGACGGCGGCGTCCTCCTACAAGCCGGCGATGCTTGAGAACGGCGTGCGCGTGATGGTGCCGCCCTTCATCTCGGCCGGCGAGAGGATCGTCGTCGACACCAGCGAGATCGCCTACGTCCGCCGCGCCGATTAGAGCCGATGGCCCGGTCGGCGATCCTCAACGTCATGGTCGGCGCCGCCATGAAGGCGGCGCGCGGGCTGACGCGCGATCTCGGCGAGGTGGAGAACCTGCAGGTGTCCCTCAAGGGACCGGCGGACTTCGTCTCGGCCGCCGACCATCGCGCCGAGGAGGTGATTCGGGCCGAGCTGGAGCGGGCCCGGCCCGCCTACGGCTTCCTCATGGAGGAATCGGGCGAGACGCGCGGGCGCGACCCGCAGCACCGGTGGATCGTCGATCCGCTCGACGGCACCACGAACTTCCTGCACGGGATTCCCCACTTCTCCATCTCCATTGCGCTGGAGCGGCAGGGGCGGCTTGCCGCCGCGGTCGTCTACGACCCGATCGCCGACGAGCTTTTCACGGCCGAACGCGGCAGCGGCGCCTTCGTGAACGACCGGCGACTCAGGGTGGCCGGCCGCCAGGTGCTCGCCGAGGCGGTGGTGGCGACCGGCATGCCGTTCAAAGGCCACGGCGACCATGCGAGCTACCTCAAGGAGCTGGCGGCTCTGATGCCCGCGGTGGCCGGCGTGCGCCGTTTCGGCTCGGCGGCGCTCGATCTTGCCTGGGTGGCGGCCGGCCGCTTCGACGGCTTCTGGGAGAGGGACCTGTCGCCGTGGGACATGGCGGCCGGCATTCTCCTCATCCGTGAGGCGGGCGGCTTCGTCACGGATGCGAAGGGCGGCGAAGCGATGCTCGAGACGGGCGGCATCGTTGCCGGCAACGAGGCCATCCACCGACACATCCTCGGTCGAATTCGCGGCTGACTCGCGTTTCACTTCCATAGATGGGGAGAAACGCGCTACAAATTCGCAAGTACGCCGAGTGCGGGGAGATCGATGGCACGCGACTTCGACCCCTATATGCTTTCGAGCCCGCGGATCTTCCTGGTCAGGATGGTCATCTTCCTGATTATTGCAGGGTTCGTGCCGCTCGTGCTGTACCGCGAAGTGGCGAACGCCTTCATGCACAATCCGGGCCTGAATGGGCTGATCGTCGGCGTGCTCGTCGTGGGCATCGCGCTGGCGATGCGCAACGTCGTCGGGCTGATCCCCGAGATACGCTGGGTCAACTCGTTCCGGCGCCGCGAGACGAGCTTCGAGCAGCCGCCGCCAAAGCTGGTGGCGCCGATGGCGGCGCTGCTGAGGGACCACGCGGATACCTTCATGCTGTCGACCTCGACCTGGCGCTCGATCCTCGACTCGATCGCGACGCGGCTGGACGAGAACCGCGAGATCCTGCGCTACCTGGCCGGACTCCTCGTCTTCCTCGGGCTGCTCGGCACCTTCTGGGGACTGGTGACGACCGTCAGCGCGGTGGGCGCGACCATCCAGACGCTCAGCGTCACCTCCGGCGATTCGGGCATCATCTTCGAGGACCTGAAGGAGGGGCTGGCGGCCCCGCTGACCGGCATGGGCATCGCCTTCTCGTCTTCGCTCTTCGGCCTTTCCGGCTCGCTCATCCTGGGCTTCCTCGATCTCCAGGCGGGGCAGGCCCAGAACCGCTTCTACACCGAGCTGGAGGACTGGCTCTCCACCATCACAGACCTGGAGGAGCTCGGCCTGAGCGATGAGGAAGCGACAGGCGGCACGACGGAAATCCGCGCCTCTGTGGAGCGGCTGGCGCGCCTGGTGCAGGAGGGGGGCGGCGGGCGCGCCTCGACCGCGGCGATGGCCAACCTCGCCGAGGGCATCCAGGGCATGGTGCAGCACATGCGCAAGGAGCAGCAGATGGTGCGCGACTGGATGGAATCCCAGTCGACGCAGCAGCGCGCGCTGCAGGATACGCTGCGCCGGTTAGCCAACGTGACGGAGCGCAACGTCACGCCGCTGCGCCGCGGCGGCGGAGGCGGAGGCGAGGACGAGGAATGGTCGACCAGCCTCAGCGAAGTGCGCCGCGACACCTGAGGCCCGCTTGAGCCATGGCTGCGCGCGCAAGGGGTCTCACGCGGATCGACTACTGGCCGGGCTTCGTCGACGCCATGGCGACGTTGCTCCTGGTCTTCGTGTTCCTGCTCTCCGTCTTCATCCTGGCGCAGTTCTTCCTCGGGCAGGAGGTCACCAGCCGGGACACGGTCCTTACCCGCCTCAACGCGCAGATCGCCGAGCTGACCGAGCTGCTGTCGCTGGAGCGCGCCGACGCGGCCGACCTTCAGGACCAGCTCGCCAGCCTGCAGGCCAGCCTTTCCACCACGGAGGGCGAACGCGACCGTCTGCAGGGCCTGCTTTCAAGCCGCGGCGATGCCGCGGGCGAGGCCGAGGGCCGCATCGCAACGCTGGAAGGCGAGCTGCAGAGCGAGCAGCAGGTCAGCCAGCGGGCGCTGGCGCAGGTGGAGCTCCTCAACCAGCAGATATCGGCGCTGCGCCGGCAGCTCGGGGCGCTTGAGGAGGCGCTGGAGGCGTCGGAGAGCCGCAACCGGGAAAGCCAGACTCGCATTGCCGATCTCGGCCAGCGGCTCAATGTGGCGCTCGCCCAGCGGGTTCAGGAACTGTCGCGCTACCGCTCCGACTTCTTCGGACGCTTGCGCGAGATCCTGGCCGACCGGCCCGACATCGAGGTCGTGGGCGACCGGTTCGTCCTGCCTGCCTCGGTGCTGTTCCCGACCGGCAGCGACAATATCGGCGATTCCGCGCGCGGCGAGCTTTCCGAGGTGGCCGACGCGATCGTCGAGCTCCAGGAGCAGATCCCGCCGGAGATCAACTGGGTCATCCGCGTCGACGGCCACACGGACGTGCGCCCCGTCTCCGGCCGCTTCCAGTCGAACTGGGAGCTGTCGGCCGCCCGCGCCATCGCCGTGGTGCGCTACTTCATCGACCAGGGCATCAACCCGGAGCGTCTCGTCGCGGCCGGCTTCGGCGAATACCAGCCGCTCGACCCGTCCGATACGGAAGAGGCTTACACCCGCAACCGCCGCATCGAGCTGAAGCTGACGGAGCGCTAGGTCGTAGCCCGGATTGGAGCGGCGAGCCGCGCAGTCCGGGACCGGGGCTGCAATCCTCGTCTGCGCCCCCGCATTGCGCTTCGCTCCATGCGGGCTACGATTTGCGTCAGCTCGTCGGCTCCGGTGCGAAGAAGCAGCGGCGCGAGCCGTCGTAGCGCTTGCAGCGCCAGAACGCGCCATCCTCCGATGCCTGCACTTCGCTGTAGGGGATGGTCTCCCCCAGCGATTCGATCAGCCATCCGGCGGCGGTCGCGCGCACCTCGCGCGCCGGGACCAGGAAGCAGTCGTTGTCCCCGCAGCAATGCTCGCCGCGCGGCGACTTGTACTTTCCGTGGCTGATCCAGAAATCGTGCGCCGAGGCGTAGGGGGTCGAGAACGCAAGCACCATAGCTGCGAAAAAGGCGGTCTTGGGCGACATCCGTGCGCTCCTCGTATCGGGCAAGATGCCCGCGTTGAGGCTCGCCTACGAGAGGTGTGGCTCGGGGCGAGCCGATGCTCCAGCCCCTGTCAGAGCGCTTCCCATTATCGTTCCGGCACTCACAGGCACTCGCGGTCCGAAACAGCACGATTGACTGATCAGACTAACATGATTCGCCTTGGTTCCGGGCACAGGTAGTCGTGCGCAGCAATAAAGTCCGGGAGTTGCAATCTGGTCTCACCGCGGTGCCGGCTCCGGCTCCATCGGCTCGGCCAACTGCGCGGGACGATCCTCGAACTGCAGCTCCGCCAGGCGCGCGTAGAGCCCGCCGCGTGCCACAAGGCTCT
>CAZMJQ010000041.1:0-14475 GCA_964566475.1 uncultured Propylenella sp.
GTCATCGCGGCGAAGGGGGAGCGCCCGCAGCTCGCCGACCAGTTCGCCGCCGACCTCGTCTGGATGGACCAGGACCACCTGCTGCCCGGCCGGCAATACCTCCTGAAGAGCATGACGCGCACTGTCCCCGCGCAGGTGACGGATCTGAAATACCGCGTCGACGTCGACACGCTGGAGCACAACGCAGCCAAGGTGCTGGAGCTGAACGAGATCGGCGTGGTCAACGTCTCCACCGCCGAGCCGATCGCGTTCGACCCTTACGCGGAGAACCGCGAGACCGGCGGCTTCATCCTCATCGACCGCTTCTCCAACCGCACAGTCGCGGCCGGCATGATCCGCTTCGCGCTCAGGCGCGCCTCCAACATCCACTGGCAGGCGCTAGAGGTGGACCGCTCGGCGCGCGCGCGCCTCAAGCACCAGCGGCCGACGGTGCTGTGGTTCACCGGGCTGTCCGGCTCCGGCAAGTCGACGGTCGCCAACCTGGTGGAGAAGCAGCTTTACACACGCGGGCGGCACACCATCGTGCTCGACGGCGACAACGTGCGCCACGGCCTCAACCGCGATCTCGGCTTCACCGACGCCGACCGGGTGGAGAACATCCGCCGCGTCGCCGAGACCGCGAAGCTGATGACGGAGGCCGGGCTCATCGTGCTGGTCTCCTTCATCTCGCCCTTCCGCTCCGAGCGCGACATGGCGCGCGGCCTCATGCCGGAGGGCGAGTTCATGGAGATCTTCGTCGATACGCCCATCGAGGTCTGCCGCAGCCGCGATCCGAAAGGCCTCTACGCGCGTGCCGATGCCGGCGAGATCAAGAACTTCACCGGCGTGGATTCGCCCTACGAGCCGCCGGCCCAGCCCGACCTGCACCTGCGCACAGTGGAAGCGACGCCCGACGCCTTGGCGGAGGCGGTGATCGCCTACCTTGAGGCGCACGGGCGGCTCGCCGCCGAGTGATCATCCACCGGAGAGCGCCTCCGGCCCGACGCCGAGGATCTTGTCGTCCACGTCGCCGACAGCCGCCGCGTCCCGGCCGGCATAGTCGATGTTTGAGAGCACGTGCCGTATGAGCGCCAGATGCCCGCGGCGCTTGTCGTTGGCCTTCACGATGAGCCACGGCGCATGCTCGGAGTGCGTCTCCGCGATCATGCGGTCGCGCGCCCGGGTGAACTCGCCCCATCTCTGCATCGCCGCGATGTCGACCTTGGAGATTTTCCACGCCTTCAGTGGGTCGTGCCGGCGGTCGTGGAAGCGCTTCAGCTGCTCCTCGCGCCCGATCGACAGCCAGAACTTGAAGACGCGGATGTTGTCGCGCACCAGCATGCGTTCGAAATCCGGAGCTTCCGCAAGAAAGCGCTCCGTTTCCTCCGGCGTGCAGAACCCCATGACGGGCTCCACCACGCCGCGATTGTACCAAGAGCGGTCGAAGAGGACCATCTCGCCGGCCGCCGGAAGCTCCTCCACGTAACGCTGGAGGTACCATTGGCTGCGCTCACGATCCGACGGCGCCGCCAGCGCCACGATGCGCGCATGACGCGGGTTCAGGTACTGGCGGACCACTCTGATGGAGCCGCCCTTTCCCGCCGCGTCGCGCCCCTCGAAGAGCAGGAGGACGCGCCCGCCCTCCGCCTGCTGCCAAGCGAGAAGCTTGACGAGCTCCACCTGCAAGGCCTCCAACTCGGCCTCGTAGACCTTGCGCTTGAGGCGCTTCGGATAGGGGTATCCGTCCGAGGCGAGTGCTGCTCGCTTGATGCAGTCAGGAAGCTGTGGATCGTCGAGATCGAAGTCGGGGAAATGGGATAGATTGTCGCCCATGTGGGCTCCTTCCGGTGAGCGATCCGACATTGCGCCCGCCGTCCCTGAACCGGCACGGCGTTGCGGAAGATGGTGAACACCGAACCCGGCGGGTCAAGCGAAAGCATGCCGCCGCAGCGGGCGCGAGAGCGTGTTCACGCTGCCCGGCACGTCCTTCTTGCAGCCGGCGCGCTGCTGCTCGGCGGCGCTGTCTTCCTCGATTTGCCGCCGGTCTTTGCGGTTGCCGCTATCGGAGCGCTCGTTCTGGTCGCGGCCCTGCCGCTTCAGGAGCGCGCGCTCCGGGCCCGCCGCGAGGCCGGCCGCGCAGCATTGCAGGTCTGGCCGGACACCTCGATGAAAGCGACGGTCGAGGCAGTACCTCGGCCGGCGTTCATCCTCGATGCCACCGGGCTGGTACGCTATGCGAACGAGCAGGCCGCCGGGCTCTTCCCGGCGACGCGTCCGGGCGATCCTCTGACCAACACCTTCCGTCGACCGGAGTTCGCCGACGCGGTCGAGGACGCGGCGGCCGGGCATCCGCGGTCGCTGGAGTTCCGCGAGCCGGGCGCTACGGCGAACTATCTCGTGCACCTCAGTCCCCTTCGCACCCCCGGCGGGGGCGTGGGGTTCATCCTCGTGACGTTCGACGACGTATCGGACCGGCTGGCCGTCGCCCGCATGCGCGCCGACTTCGTCGCGAACGCCAGCCATGAGCTGCGCACGCCGCTCGCCTCGCTGACCGGTTTTATCGAGACGCTCCTCGGCCCCGCCCGCAACGATCCCGCCGCGACGGAGAAGTTCCTCCGCGTTATGCTGGAGCAGGCGACGCGGATGCGGCGGCTGATCGACGATCTGCTGTCCCTCAGCCGGGCAGAGATGCGCGCCCACAACCGGCCCACCGGCATGGTCGATCTTGCGGCCGTCCTGGGCAACGTGGCGGACGCGATGCGGCCGCTGGCGGGGGAGCATGGGGTGGAGCTTTCCATCGACGTTCCCAGGGACGCGCCGCGAACGGTGGTCGGGGACCATGATGAGCTGGTCCAAATCTTCCAGAATCTCGCGGAGAACGCCATCCGCTACGGCGGCTCGGGAGGCCGCGTGGATATCCGCCTCGAAGCCCGCCCGCGCGGGCGCCTGGCGGTCCACGTGCAGGACTACGGCCCGGGGATCGCAGCGGAGCACATCCCGCGCCTGACGGAGCGCTTCTACCGCGTCGACGTGGGGGCGAGCCGCGAGATGAAGGGCACAGGCCTGGGCCTCGCCATTGTGAAGCACATCATTTCCCGCCACGGCGGCGATCTTGCGGTGAGAAGTGAGCCGGGGCGGGGGGCGTGTTTCACAGTCGAGTTCCCCGTGCCGCAGGAGAACGTTAACGCCGCCCACGAAACTCCCGTCAGTTCAGGGCGTTAGCCTGTCATTCAGATGTCATGCACATGTCATAGGAACATCAGGCATGACGGATAGGAACTCGGACGGCGGGCCAAGGATCCCGCGATCTGATCCTCAGAACAGGGAGATTTCTCCGTGACCAGCAGATTCCTTACCAGCGCCGCGGTCCTGGCGATTGCCGTAGCCGGACTGAGCGGTGCAGCTCACGCGCAATCGCGCGACCAGATCCGCATTGTGGGTTCTTCGACGGTGTTTCCGTACACCCAGGCCGTGGCGGAGCAATATGCCGCCATGACCGGCAACGCGGCACCGGTCGTAGAGTCGACCGGCACCGGCGGCGGCATGCAAATCTTCTGCGGCGGCATCGGTCCCGACCACCCTGACCTCACCGGCGCTTCGCGGGCCATGAAGAAGAGCGAGTACGATCTCTGCCGGGGGAACGGCGTCGACAGCGTTACCGAGGTCCTGATCGGCTATGACGGGCTTTCGGTCGCGCATTCGCAGGAGGGGCCGGACATGGACCTGACCAAGGCGCAGCTCTACCAGGCGCTCGCCGCCGAAGTTCCGGTCGATGGCGAGATTGTCGCCAATCCCTACACCAACTGGTCGCAGATCGACCCTTCGCTCCCGGACATGGGGATCACCGTGTTCGGCCCGCCTCCGACGTCCGGCACGCGCGACGCCTTCGTCGAGCTGGTCATGCTGGAAGGCTGCGAGGAGTTTGACGCTGTGACGGCTCTCGAAGGAGACCGAATGGGGGAGGTCTGTGAGCGCATGCGGCAGGACGGCCCGTTCGTCGAGGCTGGCGAGAACGACAACCTCATCGTGCAGCGGCTCAATGCCGACGCCAACGCGCTCGGCATCTTCGGATACTCCTTCCTCTATGAGAACCAGGACACCCTGAAGCCGGTTGCAATCGGGGGCGTCGAGCCGAGCACCGACACGATCGCGGACGGCAGCTACGGCATCTCGCGTCCGCTGTTCTTCTACATCAAGAATGCGCATCGCGGCGTCATTTCGGGTCTGGAAGAATTCGTCACCGAATACGTCTCGGAAGAGTCGTTCGGCGAGGGCGGCTATCTTTCCGAACGCGGCCTGATCCCGCTTTCCGAAGAGCGGCGCGAAGAGGTCCGCAACAGAGTGGCCGAAGGCGCTGCGATGGAAGCTCCGTCCAGCTAGTTGTTGCACGCGTGCGTCGGGACGCCGCAGCCGCGGCGTCCCGATTGGCCTTCTCGGCCTGGCAGCTTGCGAAGGGCTGGCCCGGTTTCACGGGGGGTAAAGTGGTCGGATACCTTTTTCTGACGATCCTGCTGTTTTCCAGCGCTGCCTATTTCGTCGGGCGGAGCGCCGGCAACCGCTTCGCCGCCGCCGACCGAACAACCCATTCCCTGCCGACTTACCACGGCGCGTTCGTTGCGGTGTGGGTAGGTGTCCCTGCGCTTGTGCTCGTTCTCTTGTGGCTGCTGCTGCAGGGCCCGGTCATCGACCGGCTGCTCGTCTCCTCCCTGCCGGGCGAGATGACGGAGGGCGCTTCCTCGGCGCAGCTCAGCCTCGTTCTGTCCGAGATCAAGAACGTCGCCGCAGGTCGCATCTTCGCGGAGCCGACTCCGGAGATAGAAGCAGCTGCCGCGCGCTATATGCGTTGGAACGGGCTCACGCGCTGGGCGATGTTCGCAGTCGCAATATGCGCCATGATCCTCGCGCTGTTCGTCACGCGGCAGCGGCTTGCCCCGAGATTTCGCGCGCGCAACAATGTCGAGTTCTTCATCTCCGGACTGATGATCTTCTGCTCGGTGGTCGCGATCCTGACGACCATCGGGATCATCGTGTCTCTCGTCTACGAGGCGATCGCGTTCTTCCGGATGGTGCCCCCCGCTGACTTCTTCTTCGGCCTTCGCTGGGAACCGCAGATCGCAATTCGCGATGATCAGATCGCCGGGGCCGGGGCGTTCGGGGCCGTGCCGGTCTTCCTCGGCACGCTCGTGATCGCGACAATCGCCATGCTCGTCGCCACCCCGATAGGCCTCTTCACCGCCATCTACCTGGTGGAGTATGCCGACGACCGCGTGCGCAAAGTGGTGAAGCCGATCATGGAGATCCTGGCCGGCATCCCCACCGTGGTCTACGGCTTCTTCGCGGTCCTGACGGTGGCCCCGGCCATACGGCAGGCCGGCGGGCTGCTCGGTATCGCAACCTCGCCCAACAGCGCGCTCGCCGCCGGCGGCGTGATGGGCATCATGATCATACCCTTCATCTCGTCGCTTTCCGACGACGCGCTGAGGGCCGTTCCGCGCAGCATGCGCGACGGGTCGCTTGCGATGGGCGCGACGCGCGCGGAGACCATGACCAGGGTGCTCCTTCCGGCGGCCTTGCCCGGCATCATGGGTGGCGTTCTGCTGGCTCTCTCCCGCGCCATCGGGGAGACGATGATCGTGGTGATGGCGGCCGGCCTCATCGCGAGCATGACTATCAACCCGCTGCACTCGGTCACGACGGTCACCGTGCAGATCGTCACGCTTCTTATCGGCGATACCGAGTTCGACAGCCCGAAGACGCTGGCCGCCTTCGCTCTGGGATTGGTGCTGTTCGTCGTCACGCTGATGCTGAACGTGATCGCGCTGCGCATCGTGCAGAAGTACCGCGAGCAATATGAGTGAGGGCGCCGTGACCGATGCCGCCATGTCCCAGTCAGTAGCTCTCCAACGGCCGGACTACGCCGCACGCCGCCGTAGGCGTTACGCTGCCGACCGGCGCCTGCGGCTCTACGGCATCGCGGCGATATCGATTGCGATCGCCTTGCTCGCGACGCTGATTACGACCCTCATCATCGGCGGTTTCACCGCTTTCGTGCAGACGCACATCCGTGTCGATTTCCCGATCTCTACGGAATATGTCGACCCGGCGGACCCGCGCGCAGGGAACTATCGCGCCATAGTCCGCGATGCCATGCTCGACCTTTTCCCGGAGGTGGAAGCCCCGGGTGATCAACGCGCCCTCTCCCAGATACTGACGAGCAACACGCAGTTCTTCGTGCGCGATGCGGTCGTAAGGAACCCCTCCGTCATCGGCGGCACGCTCACCATGGAAATACCGGCGGCGGACCCGTTCGATCAGCTGAACAAGGGCGTGATCTCGCGCGACCTGCCCGAGAACCGGCGCCGCGTCTCCGACCAGGAGATCGGCTGGTTCGATGTGCTCGAGGAGCAGGGACGCGTGTCGCTGCCGTTCAACTGGGGTCTCTTCGTTAATGCCGACAGCCGCTTCCCCGAGATAGCGGGATTGCGCGGCGCCATCGTCGGCTCATTTTTCGCCCTTCTGGTCTGCTTCCTCATCTCGCTCCCGGTCGGCATCGCCGCGGCCGTTTACCTGGAGGAGTTCGCGCCGAAGAACCGCTGGACCGACGTCATCGAGGTCAACATCAATAATCTGGCGGCTGTTCCTTCCATTGTGTTCGGCCTGCTCGGCCTCGCCGTGTTTCTCGGCTGGTTCGGACTGCCGCGGTCGGCGCCGCTCGTCGGCGGGATGGTGCTTTCGCTGATGACCCTGCCGACCATAATCATCGTGACGCGGGCGTCGCTCAAGGCCGTTCCACCGTCCATCCGTGAGGGCGCTCTCGGCATGGGCGCCTCGAAGCACCAGGTGGTGATGCATCACGTGCTGCCGCTCGCCATCCCCGGCATCCTGACAGGCACGATCATCGGGCTCGCGCAGGCGCTCGGCGAGACCGCGCCTCTGCTCCTCATCGGGATGAACGCCTTCATCACGAGCCCTCCAGCCGGCGTCATGGACGCGTCGACCGCCCTGCCAACGCAGATCTTCCTGTGGGCCGACAGCCCCGAGCGCGGCTTCGTCGCGCGAACCTCCGCGGCAATCCTCGTGCTGCTGGGGTTCCTCATGATCATGAATGCGATCGCAATCTACCTTCGGCAGCGCTTCGAGCGGACGTGGTAATAGGGAGAGTTCCGCATGAACGATGTCAGTGTCATGAACAAAGCCGCGGGAGAGACGCGCTTCGAAACCGTGCGCACGCCTGACGCGGAACCCGGAAACGTCAAGGTCTCGGCCCGGGACGTCCGTGTCTTCTACGGCGAAAAGCAGGCTCTCTTCGACGTTTCCATCGACATTCCCGAGCGGGCCGTGACGGCGTTCATCGGGCCGTCGGGCTGCGGCAAGTCCACCTTCCTCAGGTGCCTTAACCGCATGAACGACACGATCGAGATCGCCCGCGTCACCGGCGATATCCAGCTTGACGGGCGCGACATCTACGACCCCGACCTCGACGTGGTCGAGCTCAGGGCGCGAGTCGGCATGGTCTTCCAGAAGCCCAACCCGTTTCCGAAGTCCATCTTCGAGAACGTCGCGTATGGGCCGCGCATTCACGGCATCTCGCGCAACAAGTCGGAGCTTGAGGACATAGTCGTGCGCAGCCTTGAGCGCGCCGGCCTCGCCAAGGAAGTGAAGGACCGGCTGCAGGAGCCGGGCACCGGCCTGTCCGGCGGGCAGCAGCAGCGCCTGTGCATCGCGCGGGCGATCGCCGTGAACCCCGAGGTCATCCTCATGGACGAGCCGTGCTCCGCCCTCGATCCAATCGCCACGGCGCGGATCGAGGAACTGATCGACGAGCTTCGGGAGAACTACACGATCGTCATCGTCACGCATTCCATGCAGCAGGCCGCGCGCGTCTCGCAGCGGACCGCGATGTTCCATCTCGGCTATCTGGTCGAGGAAGGGCCGACCGACATGATGTTCACCAATCCGCACGAGAAGCGCACGCAGGACTATATCACCGGCCGGTTCGGCTAAGGGAGACCTCATGGCATCGCAACAGCACATCGTCTCTTCGTTCGAGGACGAGCTTCAGGGACTTTCACGTTCCATCGCGGAGATGGGCGGACGCGCTGAGGATATCGTGGAGCGGTCGATCATGGCGCTTCTGCGCTCCGATGTCGGCCTCGCGCATGACGTCATCGAGGCCGACAAGAAGGTCGACGTCCTGCACCGGGAGATCGAGGAGAGCGCCATCCTCGTCATCGCGCGGCGCCAGCCGATGGCACAGGACCTGCGCGAGACCGTCGCCGCCATCCGGATCGCCAACGACCTGGAGCGCATCGGCGACCTCGGGAAGAACATCGCCAAGCGCGCCGTCGCGATCCAGCGCGAGAACTTCTCCCAGAAGGTGCGCGTCGGCGTCGAGCACCTTGCCGAGCTCGGCATCAGGCAGGTCAAGAAGGTGCTCGACGCCTATGCGGCGCGCGACGTTGAGACCGCGCGCGAGGTGTGCGCCCGCGACGAGGAGATCGACGCGGTCTACACCTCGCTCTTCCGTGAGCTTCTGACCTACATGATGGAAGATCCGCGCAATATCACCATGTGCACGCATCTCCTGTTCTGCGCCAAGAACCTGGAGCGCATCGGCGACCACGCCACGAACATCGCGGAGACCGTCTACTACCTGATAACGGGCCAGCAGTGGGACGAGCCGCGGCAATCGAGCACACGGGTCGAGGGGATCGGGGACTAGGGGCGCCGATGGCCAAGCCGCTTATTCTGATCGTCGAGGACGAAGAGCCGCTGACTCTGCTGCTTCGCTACAACCTCGAGGCCGAAGGCTACGAGGTGGAGGCCGCGGCGCGCGGCGACGAGGCGGAGTTGATGCTGCGCGAGCGGCTTCCCGACCTCGTCATACTCGATTGGATGCTGCCGGGGCTTTCCGGCATCGAGCTGTGCCGCAGGCTGAGGGCGCACGATCGGACCGCGGCCCTGCCGATCCTCATGCTCACCGCGCGCGGCGAGGAGGACGAGCGCATCCGCGGGCTCGCCACGGGCGCCGACGACTACGTGGTGAAGCCGTTCTCCGTGCCGGAGCTGATGGCGCGGGTGAAGGCGCTTCTCAGGCGTGCGCGGCCGGATGCGATCTCGCCTGTCCTGAAGGCCGGCGACCTGGAGCTCGACCGCGAGACGTTCCGCGTGCGCCGCGGCGGGCGCGAGGTGCATCTCGGGCCGACCGAGTTCCGGCTCCTGGAGTTCCTAATGAAGACGCCGGGCCGCGTCTTCTCCCGCGAGCAGCTGCTCGACGGCGTGTGGGGGCACGACGTCTATGTCGACGAGCGCACGGTCGACGTGCACATCGGGCGTCTGCGACGCGCGCTCAACCGCGGCCGCAGCCGCGATCCGATCCGTACCGTGCGCGGCGCCGGGTACGCTTTCAACGAGCAGTTCGAGCAAGCCTAAACGGAAGGCCACAAAGAAAGGACGGGGCCGAGGCCCCGCCATTTTGGTACGCCCTTTCTTCGGGAGGAAGAGAAACGGATATCAGCGCGGCTTCCCGGGCCGCCGCCGCGGTTCGGGGGCCTGATAAGCCACACCGGCGTGATACTCGCAGTAGGGGCCGCTCTCCAGCGAATCGTGCCCGCAGAAATGGAAGTCCTCTTGCCCGGGGTCACCGAGCGGCCATTTGCAGGTCGATTCGCTGAGCTGCAGGATCGACAGCCGCTTGGGGATCGGCACCACCACGTTGCGCCGGAGATGCGGAATGGCGTCGGGCAGGGCGTCCACGTCCTGCTTCAGCGCCAGGTTGCCGACCGTCATCGTCCGTGTGCGGCGCGGCCCGGAGGCATGCGTGCGGCGCTGACGCTTGATCGACGATGTCGGCTGCCCGCGGCCGGAGAGACCGAGGCGGTGCACCTTGCCGATGACGGCGTTGCGTGTGACGCCGCCGAGCTCGGCGGCGATCTGGCTGGCGGAAAGGCCATCCTGCCAGAGCTTCCTCAACAACTCGACGCGTTCGTCGGTCCAGGACATTTCTTCTCCTCGTCTTCTTCCCCAACGTCCCTCGCGCCGAATCCGGCAGGGTTCGCATGACGGCTCTCCGCACGCGCCAAACGCAAGAACTAGAGGGAAGACTGGCCCGCCGCACAATATGTCGTGCGTCGAAGGGGAAGGTATAGAGCCCGCGAATCGGCCACAAGAGTCCTTGTGCGATTATCCAACGGCTTTATCGCCGAATTGGAAAAAGTGAGTCGGGAATGTCACACTTCGGGTTGCAAACAGGCTCGGGGAGCGATCCGTCAAACTCCGAAGCACGACCAGGGATGGCCACATGGGCGAGGTCTGGCGTCTCTACGAGGGTGCGGCTGACGAATTCGAGCGCGACAGGCGCCGGCTTGCGGGAGAAGCGACCCATCTTGGCGAGATAGCGACGCGTCTCGGGACGAAGCGCCGCCGCGTCCTCGATCTCGGATGCGGCACGGGGGTGCCGGTTGCCGGCCATCTGATCGACAGCGGATTGGACGTGACCGGGGTCGATGCTGCGCCGGCGATGATCGCGAAGGCCGGCTCCCGGTTCCCCGGCGCGACTTGGCTCGTGCGCGACATGCGCGGGCTCGATCTCAGCCAGGCGTTCGATGCGATCCTCGCATGGGACAGCTTCTTCCACCTGACGCCGGACGATCAGCGCGCCATGTTCGCCGTCTTCGGCGCCCACGCCGCCGCCGGCGCATTGCTCCTGTTCACGTCCGGGCCGTCCGCCGGCGTGGCAATGGGGAAGCTCTACGGGCACGATCTCTATCATGCGAGCCTGAGCGCGGAGGAGTACCGCGAGCTGCTCGGCCGACACGGCTTTGCGGTCGTCCGGCATAGCATCGAGGATCCGACGTGGGGCGGACACACCGTCTGGCTCGCCGAGCGGCGGGCTGAAGCCTTGTCCGGCGCGGCGCACGGGGCTTGAATGGGCGGCGCTGCTCTTGGTGATCCAGGCCCTGCGTGCTATGCGTCGCACCACGGTCGCCGCCCCTGGGGCGGCGTTTGATTTTTCTTGAGATACCGGTCTTTCAGCCATGCCCGCCCAAAGCTCCAACGGCTCTCCACTCTTCCAGACATATCAACGGGTGCCGCTCGCATTCGAGCGAGGCGAGGGCGCGTGGCTCATCGCGACCGACGGGACCCGCTATCTCGATTTCATGGGCGGGATCGCGGTGAATGTCCTCGGCCATGCGCATCCGCATGTGGTCGCAGCTTTGAAGGAGCAGGCCGACAAGCTCTGGCACGTCTCCAACATCTTCGAGATTCCGGGCCAGCAGGCGCTCGGCGAGCGCCTGACGGCGGCAACCTTCGCCGACTGCGTGTTCTTCGGCAATTCCGGCGCCGAGGCGATGGAGTGCGCGATCAAGACGGCACGCCGCTACCACTTCGTCAACGGCGCGCCGGAGCGGTTCCGCATCATCACCTTCGAGGGAGCCTTCCACGGCCGCACGCTGGCGACGCTGGCCGCCGGCGGTCAGGCCAAGTACCTGGAGGGCTTCGGCCCCAAGGCGGAGGGCTTCGACCAGGTGCCGCTCGGCGACCGCAAGGCGCTGGAGGCGGCGATCGGGCCGGAGACGGCGGCGATCCTGGTCGAGCCGATCCAGGGGGAGGGCGGTGTCCGGTCCGTCCCCCACGCCGAGCTGCGCTACATGCGCGAGCTCTGCGACAGGCACGGGCTGCTGCTGGTGCTCGACGAGATCCAGTCGGGCATGGGGCGCACGGGGCGCTTCCTGGCGCACGAATGGGCGGGGGTCACGCCCGACATCGCCGCTCTCGCCAAGGGTCTCGGTGCCGGGTTCCCGGTCGGGGCATGCCTTGCCACGCGCGAGGCCGCCTCGGGCATGACGGCCGGCACGCACGGCAGCACCTTCGGCGGCAATCCGCTCGCCATGGCGGTGGGCAATGCGGTGCTCGACGTCATCCTGGCGGATGGTTTCCTCGAGAAGGTGAGCCAGACGGGGCTCAGGCTGAAGCAGAAGCTCGCGGCCGTCGCAGACTCGCACCCGGAGTTGGTGGAGGGGATCCGCGGCGACGGACTGCTCCTCGGCGTGAAGTGCCGCGTGCCGAACGGCGAGATCGCCGCGTTGGCGCGCGAGGAGGGCCTGCTTCTCGTCCCCGCCGGCGAAAATGTGGTACGGCTCCTGCCGCCGCTCAACATCGACGACGGCATCGTGGATGAGGCCATCGAGCGGCTCGACCGGGGGCTCTCCGCGCTCGCCAGACGGAACGCCGCTGCGTGAGCGGGGAGGACGCATGGCCGCCCCGAGGCACTTTCTCGATCTTTCGGAGCTTCCCGCGGAAACGCTGCGCGGCATCATCGACGACAGCCGCGAGCTGAAGCGGCAGGCATCGTCCGGGTCGGCGGGCAAGCCGCTGGCCGGCCGCGTGCTGGCGATGATCTTCGACCAGCCCTCGACGCGCACGCGCGTTTCCTTCGACGTCGCTATGCGGCAGCTCGGCGGCGAGACGATCATGCTGACGGGCGGCGAGATGCAGCTCGGGCGCGGCGAGACCGTCGCCGACACGGCGCGCGTGATGTCGCGCTACGTCGACGCGATCGTGATCCGCATCCTCGACCACGGCATGCTGATGGAGCTTGCCGAGCACGCGACCGTGCCGGTCATCAACGGCCTGACGCGGCGCTCGCATCCCTGCCAGGTGATGGCGGACCTCCTGACGTTCGAGGAGCATTGCGGACCGGTCGCGGGGCGCAAGATCGCCTGGTCCGGAGACGCGAACAACGTGCTGACCTCGCTGGTGCACGCTACGTCGCGTTTCGGCTTCCGCCTCGACGTGGCGACCCCGCCGGAGCTGGCGCCTCCCGAGGCGCTGCGCGTATGGGCAAAGGAGAACGGCGCCGATGTGCGCTTCCTGGCCGATCCGGAGGAGGCGGTCGAGGGCGCCGACTGCGTCATCACCGACACCTGGGTCTCCATGGGCGACGAGGAGGGCGAGCGCCGCCACAACCTCCTCAAGCGCTATCAGGTGAACGCCGCGCTTATGGAAAAAGCGAAGCCCGACACCATATTCATGCACTGCCTGCCCGCCCATCGCGGCGAGGAGGTCACCGCCGAGGTCATGGACGGGCCTAGGTCGGTCGTCTTCGACGAGGCGGAGAATCGCCTGCATGCCCAGAAGGGCATCCTCGCATGGTGCATCGGAGCAACCTGATGGCTTTGGACCAGCCCACCGCCGTCGTGGCGGACACGTCCGGGAGTGACGACCGCGCCTTGCCCTTTCAGGTGGAGGGGCTGGACGTGCGCGGCCGCGTGGTGACGCTCGGCCCGTCAATCGACACGATTCTTCAGCGCCACGATTTCCCCGGGCCGGTGAAGCGCCTCGTCGCCGAGGCGGCCGTGCTCGCCTCGCTGCTCGCCACCTCGCTCAAGGACGTCGGGCGCTTCATCCTGCAGGCGCAGACCAACGGCCCGGTCTCGCTGGTGGTGGTGGACGTGCGCACGCCCGGCCAGATCCGCGCGACCGCGACCTTCGACGCCAAGGCGGTCGAGGCTGCCGCGGCGGACGGGCCGGTCGATTCCAGCCTGCTGCTCGGCAGCGGCACGCTCGCCATGACCATCGAGCAGGGACACCTGCAGCAGCGCTACCAGGGCTACGTCCCGCTTGAGGACGAGACTCTGGAGGCGGCGGCGCATACCTATTTCCGCCGCTCGGAGCAGATCCCCACGCGCATCCGCCTGGCGGTCGCGGAGATGTTCGAGCGCGACGCGGGAGGCGCCGCTCGTCAGACCTGGCGGGCGGGCGGCATCATCGGCCAGTTCCTACCGGAGGCGGGGGAGCGGGTGCGCCATCGCGACCTGCCGGCGGGCGACGTGCCTGAGGGGATGGAGTTCGTCGCCGACCCAGAGGACGACGACGCTTGGGTCGAGGCGCAGGCGCTAATCGACACGGTGGAGGACCACGAGCTGACCGACCCGTTGATCGTTGCCGAGCGCCTTCTCTACCGGCTCTTCCACGAGCGCGGTGTGCGCGTGTTCGAGCCGATCTCGCTGGAGGAGAACTGCTCCTGCTCGCGCGAGCGCATCACGCAGGTGCTGAACCAGATGGACGACGAGGAGATCGTCGAGGCCACAATCGACGGCGCCATCGAGGTGCGCTGCGAGTTCTGCGGCGCGCTCTACGACTTCGATCCGGCGGAGCTTGTCCGCGACCCGGCCTGAGACGTCAGTTCAGCACGCGCTGCGCGCCGGGGATGTCGAGCGAGAAGGCGGGGATGTCGACGGAGAACACCTTCCCGTCGTCGCTGATCGCCTCGTAGCTGCCGACCATCGTCCCGGACGGGGTCGGCAGCGGACAGCCGCTCGTATAGGTGAACGACGTGCCGGGCTCGATCAGCGGCTGCTCGCCGACCACTCCAAGCCCGCGCACGTCTTCACGCTTGCCGTTCTGGTCGGTGATGATCCAGTGCCGCGCCAGGATCTGGACCGGCGCCTTGCTGCTGTTGGCGATCTCGACCGTGTAGGCCCAGAAGAAGCG
>CAZMJQ010000042.1:0-2911 GCA_964566475.1 uncultured Propylenella sp.
GCCGAAGAGCACGGTCACCTTCTGGCAGATCTTGGCGACCACGCCGAGGTCGTGCGTCACGAAAAGCAGCGCCGTGCCGTGGCGCGCCTGCATCTCGGCGATAAGCCGCAGGATCTGCTTCTGCACGGTGACGTCGAGTGCAGTCGTCGGCTCGTCCGCCACGATGAGCTTCGGCTCGGCGGCGAACGCGGCGGCGATCAGCACGCGCTGGCGCATGCCGCCGGAAAGCTGGTGCGGGTAGCTCGCCAGCGTGCGCTCCGGGTCCGCGATGTGCACCTCCTCGAGGAGCTGCAGGGCGCGCTCGCGCGCGGCGGCGCGGCTGAGCCCGAGGATCGCGGTCAGCCGGTCGGTGATCTGTCCCTCGATGCGGCGGACTGGGTTCAGTGCCGTCAGCGGGTCCTGCGGGATGAGGGCCGAGGTCCGCGCGATGAGCCGCCGCCGCTCTTTCGGCTGCATGCGCATGAGGTCCGACACGCCGAGGCGCACCTTGCCGCCGGTCACCGTCACAGCGCGCGGCAGGACATCGAAGATGGTCCGCCCGATCATCGTCTTGCCGGCCCCGCTTTCGCCGACGAGCCCGCGCACCTCGCCCGGCGCGACGGCGAGCTTGACGCCGCGAAGAAGGCGCTGGCTGCGGTCGGCCTTCAGCGCGATCGAGAGGTCCGTGATCTCCAGATACGCCTCTCTCATTGCAGCACCGGATCGAAGCGGTCCTTCAGCCCCTCGCCGAACTGCCCGAACGCGAGAACGGTGAGGAAGAGGACGATGAGCGGGAACACCAGCACCCACCAGGCGAAGTAGATGATGGTGCGGCCCTCCGCGATCATGCCGCCCCAGGTCGGATCGTCGGTGGAGATGGAGAGACTCACGAAGGAGAGGATCGCCTCCACGATGACGGCGATCCCCATCTCCAGCGACAGCAGCGCCACGATGGTCGGCAGCACGTTCGGCAGCACCTCCTTCGCCAGGATGGCGAAGCGCGAGAAGCCGACGATGCGGGCGCTGTCCACATAGTCCATGCGCCGCTGCACAAGCGTCTCGGCGCGTATCACGCGGCAGAAGCGGATCCAGTCGATGACGATGATCGCCAGGATCACCGAATGCAGGCCTGTGCCGATCACGGCGACCAGCAGGATGGCGAAGAGCACCGGCGGAAAGGCCATCCAGATGTCGACGATGCGCGACACGATCTGGTCGATCCAGCCGCCGAAATAGCCTGCGAGGAGGCCGAGGACGGAGCCGATGACGCAGGCGATCGGCGCCGCCACGAAGGCCACCGTCAGCGCGATGCGGCTGCCGTAGACGAGGCGCGAGAGCACGTCGCGTCCGAGGCCGTCGGTGCCGAGCAGGTAGCCCGGCTCCGAGCCCGCCATCCAGGCCGGCGGCAGGCGCTGCAGGAGGAGGTCCTGCGCCAGCGGGTTGTGCGGCGCGATCAGTGGCGCGAAGACAGCCGCGAACACGATCACTGCGAGCCAACCGCCCGAAAGGATGAGCCGCCACGACAGGGGCCGGCTTCGCCGCAGCACCGCCTCAGCCATGACGAAGCCGCGGGTTGAGCAACGCGTAGAGGAGATCGACGCCCAGGTTGATGCCGACGAAGAGCACCGCGAAGAGGAGCACGATCCCCTGGATCAGCGGCAGGTCGCGGTTGATCACGGCGTCGATCGCCAGGTTGCCGAGGCCCTCGTAAGAGAAGATGCGCTCCACGATCACCGTGCCGCCAATGAGGAAGGTGAGCTGCACGCCGGTCAGCGTGAGCGTGGGGAGCAGCGCATTGCGCATGGCGTCGCGCATTATCACGCGGCTTTCGCCGAAGCCCTTGGTGCGCGCCAGCATCACATAGTCCTGCTGCATGGTCTCCTTGAGCGAGGACTTGAGAAGCTGCGCGATGACCGCCGCGAGCGGCAGGGCCAGCGCGACGGACGGCATGATCATGTGGTTGAGGAGATTGGCGGTGATGTCGAGGCGGAGGCGGAGCAGGCTCTCCACGAGATAGAACTGCGTGAGGAAGGGCAGGTTGAGCGTGGGCGAGACGCGGCCCGATATCTCGAACACCGGCCAGGCGACGCCGAGCGCCAGGATGAGCGCCAGGCCCCAGAGGAAGTCCGGCACCGAGAGCGCCACGCCGCTCACCAGGTCGACGCCGGTCTCCGCCGGCGTCTGGCGCCAGCGCGTGGCGACGAAGGCGAGCGTCGTGCCGAGCACGACGGCGATGAAAAGGGCGAGCAGGCAAAGCTCCAGCGTCGCCGGCAGACGGTTCAGCACGATGGTCAGCACGTTGCGGCGGAGCGAGATCGACGTGCCGAAATCGCCGCGGAGCACGTCGCCGAGCCAGATGACGAACTGCTCGGGGATCGACCGGTCGAGCCCGTAGAGCGCGGTGAGCCGCGCGATATCCTCCTGCGAAGCGCCGGGCGGCAGCATCATGGCGATCGGGTTGCCCGGCGCGACGCGGATCACGACGAACACGATCACCGCCACGCCGAACAGCGTGACGAGCGTCGTGACGCAGCGGACGAGGATGGCGCGCAGCGCGGTCATGGCACAGAAGCCACAGAGGACGTCATCCTCGGGCGGAGCGCAGCGGAGACCCGAGGACCCAGGGATGCGGGACGGAGCATCGGAGGCTGCACTCCGGGGGTGGGCCTGGAAGGAGCGGGTGCCGTCGTCGAAGCAACGGCACTGCGATTCTCAATGTCGCCCCTGGGTCCTCGGCTCTCGCTTCGCTCGGCCGAGGATGACAACGCGAGCGGCGTCCTCTGGAGGACAGCCCTCAGCCCGCCGGCTTCATCAGATACGGCTGCACCGCGCCGGAGACGTGCGGCGTGACCTCGACGGACTCCGCGTAGACGATCGGCTGCACGTATTGCAGGAGCGGGATCACAAGGCCCTCTTCGGCAATGTATTTGTC
>CAZMJQ010000043.1:0-18669 GCA_964566475.1 uncultured Propylenella sp.
GCGGCCGCCGAAGAGCCCCGTCTGCGGCCCGTTCCGGTCGAGCGGGATGCCAAGCGCGAACACGTCGCCGCGGCGGACCAGCCTGGCGGCGCTGGCGACCATCTCGGGCGAAATGTGGTTCAGCGTGCCGATCTGGTCGTCTTTGCCCCAGCGGCCCCAGTTCGAAAGCTTCTCGCTCGCTTCCTTGATCGCTTGCTGCCCGACCTTGATGTCCATGCGGTCCCTCCCTCAACGTATTCGGCGCTTCGCGCCGACCGGCGGCGCTCGCGCGTCCGTAGCCCGGATGGAGCGAAGCGCAATCCGGGATTCAAGGTCCCCGCATTGCGCTTCGCTCCATGCGGGCTACGCGGACCTAGAAGTTCACCCGGTCGCCGCCCTTCAGCGAGAGGATCTCGCGCGCCTCGTCCGGCGCGGCGACCTCCAGGCCGAGGCCCTCGATGATCTGGCGCACCTTGGTGACCTGCGCGGCGTTCGATTCGGCGAGCTTGCCCGGACCGATCCACAGCGAGTCCTCCAGCCCGACGCGCACGTTGCCGCCGTTGGCGAGCGCGATCGCCGCGATCCGCATCTGGCTCGCCCCCGCGCCGAGCACCGACCATTCGTAATTGTCGCGGCCGATCAGCCGGTCGGCGGTGCGCCGCATGTGCATGACGTCCTCCGGATGCGTGCCGATGCCGCCCAGGATGCCGAACACCGACTGCACGAAGACCGGCGGCTTGATCAGCCCGCGGTCGAGGAAATGCGTCAGCGTATAGAGGTGGCCGATGTCGTAGCACTCGATCTCGAAGCGCGTGTTGTTCTCCGCGCAGGTGGTGAGGATGTACTCGATGTCGGCGAAGGTATTCTTGAAGATGCGCTCCTTCGAGCCTTCCAGATAGGGGCGCTCCCAGTCCTGCTTGAAGTCCTTGTAGCGCGCCAGCATCGGGAAGAGCCCGAAATTCATCGAGCCCATGTTGAGCGACGCCACCTCCGGCTTGAAGGTCGCCGCCGGCTTGACGCGCTCCTCCACCGTCATGGTGGGCGCGCCGCCTGTGGTGATGTTCACCACGCACTCGCTGCGCTGCTTGATCACCCGGAGGAACGGCTCGAACGCCGCCGGCGACTGGTCGGGCCTGCCGTCCTTCGGGTCGCGGGCATGCAGGTGCACGATCGCCGCCCCGGCCTCGGCCGCGCCGATCGCCGCATCGGCGATCTCCTCAGAGGTGACCGGCAGATGCCGCGACATCGACGGCGTGTGGATGGACCCGGTCACCGCGCACGTGATGATGACCTTCCTGCCCTTGGCCATGACCTCCCCCGCTCTTTTCGCTTGGCTTGACTAGTGAACAAGTGTTCAATAGCGCCCGGTCCCTGTCAACGCCAATTCGTCCGCTCGCGAGACGTTCGCTCGCCCGGAGCCGGCGACCGAGGTAGCACCCGATGGCAGACGCCCTGGTCCATGGAGCCGCGGAAGGCCGGCGGATCCGCATGGCCCCGGACGACCGCGAGCGGATGATCCTGGAGGAGGCGGTCCGCTTCTTCGCCAGGCACGGATTCAACGCGCAGATACGCGAGTTCGCTATGGAGGCCGGCATATCGCAGGGCCTCGTCTATCGCTACTTCCGCTCCAAGCGCGAGCTGGTGGAGCGCGTCTACGAGCACAACTTCATCAAGCGCTGGGACGACGATTGGGAGGAGGCGCTCAAGGACCGGACGCAGTCGCTGCACCAGCGCCTCAGCCGGTTCTACTCGAGCTACCTGAAGGCCATCGACGATCCTGACTGGATCAGGCTCGTGATGTATTCCGGCCTCGAAGGCAACGACCTGACGCGGCGCTACATCCGCACGCAGGTGGAGCGCCTGCTCCGCGTCATCGCCGCGGAATGCCGCCAGCTCGGCCCCGCGCACGCCCCCGGCGCGGAGCCCATCTCCGAGCGCGAGATCGAGGCGGTCTGGCATCTGCACTCCACTTTCATCTATTACCTGGTGCGCAAGCACATTTTCGGGATCGGGGCGACCCGGGACCGGGATACGCTGGTCGATGTCGCCGTGACCGACTTCCTCGACGGCATCGGCGCCGTTCTGGCCGGCACGGCGATCCGCGGAGCAGACGCACAGGCACTGGACGACGACGGGAGGCAGATCGATGAATGACACGGCAGCGCTGAGGCGGCCCACCGTCGGGAAGCCGCATCCGAAGAAGGACATCCCCTTCGACACCGCGCGACTCGACACGCTCCTGGACGAGGCCGGGATCGACGTCCTCGTCGCCTCCTCCAAGCACAATCTTCAATATCTGATCGGCGGCTATCGCTTCTTCTTCTTCGAGTACAACGACGCGGTGGCGATGAGCCGCTACCTGCCGCTCCTCGTCTACTTCAAGGGCCGGCCGGACCGCGCTGCCTATGTCGGCTGTCCGATGGAGGAATGGGAAGACGAGATCGGCAGCTTCTGGATGCCGGAGATCGTGCCGGAAGCCTGGGGCACCGTGGACGCCATCGAGCAGGCGGTGCGGCAGATCAAGGCGCACGGCAAGGCGAAGGTGAGGATCGGCGTGGAGCGCGCCTTCCTGCCAGCCGATGCGGAGGAGGCATTGCGCAATGCCCTGCCCGACGCGACGATCGTCGATGCGCTGAAGCCGCTGGAGCGGCTGCGCATGGTGAAATCGCCGGCGGAGATCGAGAACATGCGCCAGGCGTCGAGCCGCGTCGTGGAATCCATGATGGCCGTCTTCGCCTCGCACGGCGCCGGCGCCACCAAGAACGAGCTGGTCGAGGCGCTTCGGGAGGAGGAGGTGAAGCGCGGGCTCGTCTACGAGTACTGCCTCACCACCACCGGCGCCAGCCTGAACCGCGTGCCCTCCGATCAGGTGTGGGAGAAGGGCCAGCCGCTGTCGCTCGATTCAGGCGGCACCTATCACGGTTACATCGGCGACCTCTGCCGCATGGCGGTCGCGGGCGAGCCGGACGCAGAGCTGGAGGACCTCCTGGCCGAGGTGGATGCCATCCAACAGGCGACGCGCGTGCCGATCCGCGCCGGTGCAGCGGGCGGCGAAGTCCCGGCCGCCGCGCTCGCGGTGATCGAAAACACACCGAGCCGCAAACACGTCGACTTCGCCGCGCACGGCGTCGGCCTGATCCTGCACGAGGGCCCGCGTCTGATCGGCGGCGTGCCCTTCGCCTATCCGGCCGAAGACGCCGAGCGCCCGCTTGAGGCCGGCATGGTCGTGTCCATCGAGACGGCGATCAAGCACCCGCGCCGCGGCTTCATCAAGCTGGAGGACACCGTCACCGTCACCGAGTCGGGATGGGAGGCATTCGGCGACTTCGGCCGAGGGTGGAACCGCGCGGGGGGCTAGGCAAGGTCAGGACTCCCGGGCAGTACCCGATTCATCCTTTCCTTACCGGGCGACCGATAGAAGGGCAGGATGACCTCGGACGTGCTGAAAGCCTCGATTGGCGCCCTTCACGGAAGGGCCGTGCTGGACCGGCGCACCCGCGTGCTCGCAAGCAAGATTCAGAGCGTCCTCCCGCCGGGAGCGCATGTCCTGGACGTGGGAACCGGAGACGGCCAGATCGCGCATCTCTGCCAGGTCGCCCGCCCCGACATCTCGCTTGAGGGAATCGACGTGCTGGTGCGCGACACGACCTCCTTCCCCGTTCGTGCTTTCGACGGGAAGACGATTCCGCATGAAGACAAGAGCGTCGACATCGCGATGTTCGTGGATGTCCTGCACCACGCTGACGATGCTCAGGCTCTCTTGAAAGAGGCCTGCCGCGTTGCGCGGCGCGGCGTCCTGATCAAGGACCACCTTTCGGAGAACGTCGTCGACCACTGGACCCTTCGCCTCATGGACTGGGTGGGCAACGCCCCGCATGGCGTCGCCTTGCCGTACAACTACTTCTCCCGCGCGGCCTGGACGGCGCATTTCCGCGAGGCGAATTCGAACCCCGTCTCGTTCGACAAGGACGTCCCGCTCTATCCGTTTCCGCTCAGTCTGATCTTCGGGCGCGGCCTGCATTTCGTGGCGCTGCTGCAGCCGGCGGCATGACGAAAAGCGCGCTGGCGCTTCCGGTCCGGTTCGTCATCGCCGGAAGCGGCACCGCGCTCCTGTTCTTCGTCCTGGCCTGGGCGCTGGTGAGCGCGGGACTGCCGTCGTTCTCCGGAACGCTTCTTGCCTATGCCACGGCCGTGGCCGTCGGATATGTCGCTCAGCGACAGTGGACGTTCAGGGCGACCCATCCTCACTCCAGATCGTTCCCCCGCTACGTCGCGCTGCAGATCGGGTGCGGCGTGCTCTCGGGTCTCATCTCGCACACGACGACGAACCTGCTCGGCCTCCAGCCGTTCCTGATGTCGCTGACAACGATGATTGCGGTGAGCCTCATCAGCTTCGTGGCGTCGGCTCTCTGGGTGTTTCGGGACGGAAACGCCGGAGCATTGCTCGATCAATCTCCATTGAGGTAGCACGAGACAACTCAGGTCTGGCTGCTCTCAGAGATGGGTCTTCCATTTTGGAGGCAGATTGGCGGCGCTGGTCAACGTGGGACCGCAAGCAATCGCCGGCCGACTACGGGTCATTCGCCTCATTCCACTTGCCTCGTAGGCGGCCCGCGAACCCGACACCGTCAGGCAGGCCGTTATCTCGAACGAGCCAATGTTCTCACTGCGCGACAGCCGCGGACGGACGGAGGACATTGTTCGCTTCATGCTCGGACTCGTCGGCGCGGCGGCTGGGCCAGGAAAGGGTGCGTTCAGCGAAAGAGCGCGTCGACTGTCCCCACACCCAAACGAGGCCGGATGGTGGGTCACCAATGTGGCCATCCTGAAAAATATCCGCGAAGACCTGTTGCACCGCAACCGGCTCCTCCAACACGCCCTCCGTTACGCCGGGCATCTTGATGGCCAAGAGGGTTGAGAAGTGGTCCACAATATCCCTCGCCGACAGCTCTTCAGGAACGTCATTGACCCAAGGCCGTATGCCGATTCGTGATCCATGATCACCGTGAACAATGATCGTTGCGTCATCGAACAAGCCCTCGCTCTTGAGCCAATCGAAAAGTTGAGAGATCCGCCGCTCGGTGCAGACGACTTGACCTAAGTACATATCGTATGCCCTTCGTCGACCCGTCGTCGACAGACCTGACAACCGGCCCTCACCCTCCCAATAATCCGGGTCCGCGACTGAGCAATCTTCACGGTATATGAAGCCTTCATGCGGCAGGAGAAGGTGAACGATATAGGCAACACCCCTTGGGGAGCGCTTAAGGTCGGACTGAAACGTGTCGAGCGCCTCACTAGCGGCGAGGGGAGCGCCCGTCGCAATGTTCCTGCCTATATGCAGGTTCCGAAGCAGCACTTTCAACCGGGCCCCGGCTGCCAACGGGCTACGCTGAACGGCATTCACAGAGAAAAGTGGGTACGTGTAGCACGCGGATACGACTTCAGACTCGGAACACATATCAAGTAGGTCTGTCTGATAGACCTTTATCTTGTATCCTTTCTTATTCAACCACTCCAGCCATAGATTCTTCGTCAAGATGTACCCTGTCGGACTCGCTTCCAGCGTATCCATCACATCTGCCGCAGATGCGTTGTTGAAGAGCGAAGCAAGAGAATATTGTGTCTGAGCGAATCTGCTGTACGCTCGGCTATAGAGTGCGAAATCCCGATACGTCGTTCGGATGGCGTCTGCCGCAGCCGCGCTGCCCTCCAGGTCGGCAGGCAGTCCGGCGAGCCCCAGATGTTCGTCAAGAATGACGTGGATAACTGGCGGAAGGTTTTCGAGTTTCGTCGGCAACGTGCCAGCTTGTACAGGCTCGCCGCCGGTCGTTGTGGGCAAGACGAGCGTGCTGATAACCATTGTACCGAATGCGGCAAAGACAATCGTGTCGAGATGCCGTTTCAGCATTACGCATGGAAGACTGATCGCTACCAGTATGGAGACGCCGAGTACCGCCACGATCGCCGTCACGTTGTCCACGATCTCGGCTGCCGCATTTGCCACCCACACTAGGGGACCCGTCACCTCGTTCTGGTAGAGCGCGAATATCCATAGCACGACCGCCATCAGCATCGGTGCGAGGGTCTCTGGGCGAAGCCGCCCGAGCGCTCCGACCGCAACTCCCGACAGAGCCGCGGCGGTCATCAGTGCCAGGCTCTCCGGAAGCAGCAGCGCGTATTCGTGGAAGACGAGGAACTGCACGACGATCGTCAGGAAGACGAGTGCCGGCGCGGCGAGCGGCACCAGCGTCTTCCATCTGCCTGAAGGCGGAGGCGTGGCTTCAGCCGGTCCGGTCATACCAGAACAGCTCGCGGCCGGAGGGGCCGAGCACCGTCGTGCGCTCGATCCGCGCGACGCGCTGAAGCGCCGCGACGAACGTGTCGCGGTCGTACGGGTGATGCGTGCTGCGGCGGGCGATCATCGCGCGCACCTGCACGTCGCCGGGCGGCACGAGCTCGATGAGGCCGCGCGGGGCGAGGCCCACGAGCCAGCCCACCGCCTGCGGCAGCGGCACGTTGGCGCTGAAGACAAGATGGTGCACGACGGCGAGCGCCATGACCGCGTCGGCGGACGAGCGCTCGGCGAGTCCGGTGCGCTCGGCCTGGCTCCAGCCCTGGCTCGGGCTCGGATTGGCAAGGTCGCCGACGAGCGGTGTCAGCTCGGCCCCGGCCGTCTGCGCGGCCACGAAAGCGGCGTCCACCGCCGCAGCATCGCCGTCCCAGCCGATGGCGCGCCCTGCGCCGGACTTCAGCGCAAGCAGCGAATACTCGCCGGTGTTGCAGCCCATGTCCCAGAGCATCGCCGGCTCAACCGCCGCGGCGAAGGCGGCGACCTCCTCCTTCTTGGCGGCCTGCTCCTCGCCGGTATAGCTGCATGTCGTCATGTAGTCCGCCCAGAGGCTTCGCCGGCCTTTGGGCTGGAGCTTCGCGATCCACGCGCGCAAGTCGCGCAGCATGCGGAGGAACGCATCGCGCGGCAGCGCCGCGCCCTTGGCGACGCCCGCGGCCTCGCCCGAAGCAGGCCCTGCCTTCTCCAGCGCGGAATGCGCCACGACATGCAGGAGCACGCGGCGCGACAGCTTCGCCCGCCACGGAAGCAGCCGGCGCACGTCGGAGGTCGGGATGCCTTCGAGCGCGCCGCGATACCACGCGTTCGGCATCACGCCCGTCGCGGCGCAAAGAAGCAGCGGATTGAGGAACTGCTCGCAGAACTGCCGGTAGCCCGCCCAGATCTCGCCGTCCCGGTAGGGACGGAACGAGAGGTGGTCGATGAAGACCGGACGCGTCCCGATGAACTGCACGTTATAGGCGGAGGCGTCGCTCAGCGTCAGGCCGCCTTCCATCACCCGAAGATGGACGTCGAGATGATGCAGCGCCGCGGCGCGCAGCGCCTCGAACGACCATTCGTAGGGGTGCGAGATGAACGGTAGGCGCGGATGCTCCAGCACCCTCGCCGCGTCGGCAAGCCCCAGCGCTTCGGCCGGCAGGTCGAGCGTCTGGAACGGGACGAGACGCCCCTCGTCCGCCAGCCGGTCGAGTAGGCCGGTCCTCAGCGCGGCGTTGAAGTCCTCTTCGTGCTCGGGGCTGACCGTGCGCAGGATGCGGTCGCCCAGCCGATGGACGCCGCCGGCCGGATCCCGGTAGGAGCCTGGGACCGCTTGCGCCCCCGCCACTGTCATCCGGCACGCATGCGGCGGCCGACGCTGCGGAAGAACTCCCGTGCGCGATGGAGGTAGAGCTTGCCGACAACCAGCGCGCCGGCGACCCCGCCGAGCATGAGCTGCAGCATCATGCTCCCGGTGCCGGGATCGATATAGGCGAAGGCCGGCGCGGCGGAAGACGCCAGCACGAAGACCGAGCCGAGAACGGCATGCTCTGCGAGCCGCGATGTGCGATTACGTATTGTCACCTGATGACCTCGTCTTCTTGCGCGTGTGAGGTGATCCGTGAGGCGATATTCCGTGGAAGGTCCTGGGAGCTCGCCCCGATCCTAGGCTCAGTCGCACACCTGGCTTAAGGATGTCCGCAGACCGGCAAATTTAATGGATTCAGCTTAAAGGAGCCTTAATCGGCAGCCGCAGAGCGCTGCCGGCAAGCGCTTTCGCGGCATCGCTGACCTCCCGGTTTACGCCTTCTCAATCCCGGTTCGGCAAGGTCGCGTAACCATTCGAGGGCCTATCATGTCGGAGACGCCGGAGACCAATCCGGTCCGCGCCGCTTGGCGCGACGTGGAGAAGAGCTTCGCGGAGACCGAGCCGCTGGAGCTGACCATCCTCATGCCCTGCCTCGACGAGGCGGAGACCATCGCCATCTGCGTGGAGAAGGCCCGCGCCTTCCTCTGGCGGACGCAGATCAACGGCGAGGTGCTGATCGCCGACAACGGCTCGACAGACGGCAGCCAGCAGATCGCGCGCGAGCGCGGGGCCCGGGTCATCCCGGTCAAGCAGCGCGGCTACGGCGCGGCGCTGATCGCCGGCATCCGCGCCGCGCGCGGCCGCTACGTCATCATGGGCGACGCCGACGATTCCTACGACTTCGCCAACCTCGACGCCTTCGTGGAGAAGCTGCGCGCCGGCTGTGACGTCGTCATGGGCAACCGCTTCCGCGGCGGCATCGCGCAATCGGCCATGCCGCGGCTCCACCGCTATCTCGGCAACCCGGTGCTCTCCGCCATCGGGCGGCTCTTCTTCCGCAGCCCGATCGGCGACTTCCATTGCGGGCTGCGCGGCTTCTCGCGCGAGGCGGTGCTCGCCCTCGATCTCGATTCGCCGGGCATGGAGTTCGCCTCGGAGATGGTGGTGAAAGCGACGCTCGCCCGCTACCGCATCGCCGAGGTGCCGACCACGCTGAGGCAGGACGGGCGCTCGCGTCCGCCGCATCTCAGGAGCTGGCGCGACGGCTGGCGGCATCTGAAGCTGCTCCTGGAATTCGCGCCGCACTGGCTTTTCCTCTATCCCGGCGGGGCGCTCGCCATGATGGGCGCGCTTCTCGTCGCCGCGCTCCTCCCCGGCCCGCTCGACCTCGGGGCGCTGACGCTCGACAATGCGACGCTGCTCTTCGCGGTCGCCGCCGTGCTCGTCGGCACGCAGCTCGTGCTCTTCTACGTCGTGGCGAAGTGCGCCGCAGTCACCGCGGGCCTTCTCCCGAAAAGCGAGCGCTTCGAACGCATGAGCGCGGCCCTCACCGTGGACCGGTTCTGCCTCATGGGCGGCGGCCTGTTCCTCGCCGGCCTGCTCGTCGCGCTGGCGGCGGTTGCGCGCTGGCTGGCGACCGGCCTCGGCGATCTCGACGCCGGGACCAATATCCGCTTCGCCGCGGCGGCAACGCTCTTCATGGCGCTCGGCGTGCAGACCGCGACGGCCGGCTTCCTCGTCGGCCTGGTCCGCACGCGCAGGGAGCCCGCCTCGAAGGGAGACTCGGACCAGGACCGGCCAGCGGCCCGCGTCGGCACCGGCGAGCAGAAGACCGCCCGTTCCGAGGAAGCCGCGTAAAGGCGCTCAGCCGGAGCTCTTGAGCTCCAGGCGCATCAGGACACGGCTCGGAGACGGCCGGCCGATTTCCGTGAAGCCGCACCGGGCGAATACGGACTCGAACCCGACCTGTGTGTCTTTGCTATGCCGCTTCTCTGCGGACAGCGGAAACGCCTCGAGCGCCGTTGCGCCCCTCTCCCCGGCCAGGCGAGCCGCCGCACGGATCAGCTCCTCACCCAGATCCGACTTGCGCGCCTCCTTGCGTACGAACAGGCAGGGAAGCAGCCACACGTCTCCGTCCTCGGCCGGGTTTCGCCCCTTGTAGGTCGGGGTCTTCACGGCGCGCGCATAGCGCGAACGCGGCCCGACCGCGCACCATCCGACGGCGCGGCCGTCCTGATATGCAATGAGGCCGAGCGGATGCTCGCTCGACGCTGTCAGTTCGCCGAACCTTGCCCGGTTCCCGGCGCCGCCCGCCGCATGGTAGTCCTTCACGGGCACGATGAACCACATGCACCAGCAGCCGGCGGTCGCCCGGTCGCTTCCGAAGAGGCCGGCCAAGTCCCCCATCGAGCCTGTATCCGCCGGCCGGATGTCCACGCGATCGTCCTCCACAATCACGAGCTGCGGACCGCACCTCGCCTCCCGCCTTCCGCCGAAAGCTCGCGACCGGGGCATCAGTCCGGCTGTGCCGGCAGGACGGAGGCGACGACCGCCTCCTCGATCTCCCATCCGCCTTCCCAGATCATCCGGAGCGCCACGTAGAAGATGATGGCGAGCCCCACATAGGCGATCCAGCGATGGCGCTGCAGCAGACGCGCGATGAACGAGGCGGCGAGGCCCATAAGCGCGATGGAGAGCGCCAGGCCGAAGACCAGCACCACGGGGTGCTCCCGCGCCGCCCCGGCGACCGCCAGCACGTTGTCGAGCGACATGGAGACGTCGGCGATCACGATTTGGATGGCGGCCTGCCGGAAGGTCTTGCGCGGCGCGCCGCCGGCGATCGTCCCGTCGGCGTTCAGGTCCTGCCCCGCGAGCGCCTCGTGGGCCGCGTGTGTCTCGGCCGCGGTCGTGCGCAGCTCTCGCCACATCTTCCAGCACACCCACAGGAGGAGGATGCCGCCGGCCAGCAGCAGACCGACGATGGCAAGCAGCCAGACGGTGATGCTTGCGAAGAAAATCCGAAGCAGCGTCGCCGCGGCGATGCCCACCATGATGGCCTTGGTCCGCTGCTCCTGCGGAAGGCCCGAGGCGGCGAGCCCGATGACGATGGCATTGTCGCCGGCGAGCACCAGGTCGATCAGGATAACCTGAAAGAATGCCGTGAGGGCCTCGGGCGAGTACTGAATGAAATCCATGCGGAACCCCGTTCGCGAACGTGGCCGCCGATTCGCTCTTCCATAGGCAGATGTGGAGCAGGGGGCGGGGCCACAACAACGTTGTCCAGTCCGACATCACAGCGCGAGGAGCGCTGCCAGAGGGGCCCGGCCTGGCGCCTGCTTTCTATATAAAACGCACGCCGCTCTCAAGCCGGTCGTCGCGGTCTATTGCGGAGGGGTCTGCAGAACGCGCCGCCCTGCCCCTTCCAGCACCAGGCACGTCAGGTGCCCGGTGAAGACCGCGCCCGTATCGATGTTGATGCGGTTCGGCCGGAACTCCGGCTCCACGACGGGCGTGTGGCCATGCACGATGATGCACCCGAAATCGGCGGTCGACCGGTGGAACGGCTCCCTGATCCACACCAGGTCGTGCGGATCCTGATTGTGCAACGGCCGGTCCGGATTTATCCCGGCATGCACGAAGAAGTAGCTGCCGAATTCGGCCGTAAGCGGCAAGCCCGAATAGAAGTCCCGGTGGCGCCCGGGGATGGCGGCGCGAAAGGCCTCGTGCATGCCTTGGACCGACCGCGGCAGCCTTCTCACGCCGTAGGAGGCGAGCGTTGCGTCGCCGCCGTTCTGCAGCCAGATCGGCATGTCGGACGCATCGGCGAGCGCGGAGAGCAGCATGTTCTCGTGGTTGCCCATGAGGCAGATGCGCTCGTCTCCGAGCGGCGGCGTCTCCATCAGCCAGTCCACCACGTCGCGCGACTGCGGGCCGCGGTCGATATAGTCGCCGATGAAGATCTCCAGCGCCTGATTTGCCGGCGAAGCGAAGAGGTCGTCTCTGATGCGGCCCGCCATGTCCTCCAGCAGATCGAAGCGCCCGTGCACGTCCCCGATCGCATAGATGCGCAGGCCGTCGGGCAGGCTCGGCGTCGTTTGCCGCATGTCTCCCGCGCCCGCCGCCTAGGGCATCGGGATGTCGCTGACGTGCTTCGGCACGTGATAGCCCTTCTGCACGGCGGGGCGCTCCGCGATCTCCGTGTACCAGCGCTTCACGTTGGGGAATTCGTCGAGGTCGATCTCCTGCCACTCGAAACGCGAAATCCACGGCCAGGTTGCCACGTCGGCGATCGAATAGTCGTCCACGATGAACTTGCGCCCCTCCAGCCGCCGCTCGAGCACTCCGTAAAGGCGGCGCGCCTCCTTGGAGTAGCGCTCCTCCGCGTATGGCGCCTTGCCCTTGTTGTAGTGGACGAAATGATGCACCTGCCCGAGGAAAGGCCCGATCCCGCCCATCTGCCACATCAGCCATTCGAGCACGCGGTAGCGCGGCTCCCCCTCCTTCGGCAGGAAACGGCCATGCTTGTCGGCGAGGTAGATGAGGATAGCGCCCGATTCCATCAGGGAAAGGCCATTGTCGCGGTCGACGATGGCGGGAATCTTGTTGTTTGGCGCGATCTTCAGGAACTCGGGGCTGAACTGGTCGTCCTTGCCGATGTCGATGGCATGCGATTCGTATTCGAGCCCCAGTTCCTCCAGAAAGATGGAGACCTTGCGTCCGTTCGGCGTCGTCCAGGTATAGAGATCGATCATGGCCCAGTCCGGAAAGTTGGCGGAAGTATGCGAGGGACATGCCGCCCGCGGCAGTGCATGGCAAGGGCGAGGGCTCGATTTGCCGATGAAGGGGACCGAATTGACCTGGATCAGCACGGATTCCCTGCCCGCCCGGTAGCGGTCGGGTCCGCAATCCTGGAGCGCCGATGCCCGAGCCCCTCTTCACCGTCAGCGGCGTCACCAAGGTCTATCGGACCGGCGACGTGACGGTCCACGCGCTGCGCGGCGTGGACGCGGTCCTCTACGAAGGCGAGCTGGCGGTGATGCTCGGCCCCTCCGGCAGCGGCAAGTCGACGCTCCTCAACATCCTCGGCGGGCTCGATTCCGCCACCGAGGGCTCCGTCCGATTCAGAGACGAAGAGCTCACGGGCTTCTCCGACCGGGAGCTGACGCGCTACCGCCGCGACCATGTCGGCTTCGTGTTCCAATTCTACAACCTGGTCCCGAGCCTCACGGCGCGCGAGAACGTGGCGCTCGTCACCGAGATCGCGAAGCGCCCGCTCGCGCCGGAGGAGGCGCTGGAGATCGTCGGCCTGAAGCCGCGGGTCGACCACTTCCCGGCACAGCTTTCCGGCGGCGAGCAGCAGCGCGTGGCAATCGCCCGCGCCATCGCGAAGCGCCCGGAGGTGCTCCTCTGCGACGAGCCGACCGGGGCGCTCGATTCCAAGACCGGCGTGCTCGTGCTGGAGGCGCTAACGGCGGTGAACGCCGAGCTCGGGACCTCTACCGCCATCATCACTCACAACGCCGCCATCCAGAAGATCGCGCACCGGGTGCTCTTCTTCTCCGACGGCCGCATCGCGGAGACGGTGGAGAACAGCGAGCGGGTCGAGCCATCCGAGGTCGAGTGGTGATCGGGAGCGCCGCATATCCAGGCCCTCATTCTTCGAGGCGATGCCGGCGCAGCCGGCGTTGCCTCGAAGGCCCTCATCCTGAGGCGCAATGCCGGCGCAGCCGGCGTTGCCTCGAAGGATGGCGGCGATCGCCCGGGCTCGCGCTTCGAGGCTCGCCGCCCGAAGGCGGCGAGCACCTCAGCGTGAGGGCGAGGTTTGAGGGCTCCGCGAACGTTGAGGCGATGAAGCCATGCGCGCGCTCGACCTGAAGCTCGTCCGCGACTTCCGCCGCCTCTGGACGCAGGCGCTGGCGGTGGCGCTGGTGCTCGCCTGCGGTGTCGCAACGCTCATCCTGGCGATCGGCGCCTACCGGTCGCTCGAGGAGACCCAGCGCGCCTATTACGAACGCTACCGTTTCGGCGACGTCTTCGCATCCGCGACGCGTGCGCCGCTGGGGCTAGCCGATCGGGTCCGCGCCATTCCCGGCATCGCCGCCGCAGACTTCCGGATCGCGCAGCCGGTGCTCCTCGACATCGCCGGCATGGTCGAGCCGGCGACCGGCATGGCCATCTCATATCCGGAACGCGGCGAGCCCGCCGTGAACGCGATCTTCCTGCGCCGCGGCAGGCTGCCGGAGGAGGGGCGTGCGCTCGAGGTCGTCGTCAACGAGAACTTCGCGGAAGCGCACGGTTTCCAGCCTGGCTCCACGCTGCAGGCGATCCTCGACGGGGTGAAGACGACGCTGCATGTCGTCGGCATCGCGCTGTCACCGGAATACATCTACGCGCTGGGCCCCGGCGACCTCTTGCCGGACGACGAGCGCTTCGGCGTGCTGTGGATGAGCGAGGAGGCGCTCGCCGCCCGGTTCGACCTTGACGGCGCTTTCAACGCACTCAGCCTGCGGCTCCTGCGCGGCGCCAGCGAAGAGTCGGTCATCGACAGTCTCGACCATATCCTGGCGCCCTACGGCGGCACCGGCGCCTATGCGCGCAAGGACCAGGTCTCGCACGCCTTCCTCGATGCGGAGCTGACGCAGCTCGACGCCATGGCGCGCGTCATCCCGCCGATCTTCCTCTTGGTCTCGGCGTTCCTGATCAACATGATCCTGTCGCGCCTGATTGCGCTGGAGCGCGAGCAGATCGGGCTTCTGAAGGCGCTTGGCTATGGCGGCTTCGCCATCGCCTGGCACTACCTCAAGCTGGTCGTGCTGATCGCCGCGGTCGGCATCGTCATCGGCTATGTGGCCGGGACGTGGCTCGGACGCGGGCTCACCGTCCTCTATTCGGAGTTCTACAGCTTCCCGTTCCTGATCTTCCGCTGGAGCCTCGACATCTACGCCATCGCCGCCGGGGTCTCGCTCGCCGCCGCGATCGCCGGCGCGGCGAAAGCGGTCTATTCGGTGCTCGCCCTGGCGCCCGCCGTGGCGATGCGTCCGCCGGCGCCGCCGGTGTTTCACCAGTTCCTCGGAGGAGCGGTCGCACGCCTCAAGATATTCTCGCAGCTTACCGTCATGGCGCTCCGCCACATCGTGCGCTGGCCGGTGCGTGCCGCCATGAGCACGCTCGGCACGGCCCTCTCCGTCTCGCTGCTTGTCGTGGCGCTCTTCAGCGTCGATTCCATCGAGTTCATGGTCGACGTCATCTATTTCCAGACCGAGCGGCAGGACGCGACGCTGAGCTTCGCGTCGGAGCGGCCCCCTTCCGTCATGTCGGCGGCATACAAGCTCCCCGGCGTGATGCGCGCCGAGCCGTTCCGGTCCGTGCCCGTGAAGCTGCGCCATGGGCCGCGCGAGCGCCGGCTGAGCATCACGGGCAAGCCTGGCGACGTCGACCTCAGCCGCGTGCTCGACGCCGACCTCCGCCCTGTGACCCTGCCGGAGACCGGGCTGGCGCTCAGCGAGCGCGTCGCCGGCATCCTCGACGTCAGGCGCGGCGATCTCGTCGAGGTCGAGCTCCTGCTAGGCGACCGGCGCACCGTGCACGTGCCCGTGACGGAGGTGATCCAGAGCTTCATCGGGCTCGCGGTCTACATGCATATCGACGCGCTCGACCGGCTGGTCGGCATCGGGCCGCGCGTCTCGGGCGTCCACCTTTCCATCGACGAGGCTGAGACCAACGCGCTCTACGAGAGGGTCAAGGAGACGCCCGTCCTTTCCGGCGTCGCGCTGCAGACGGTGGCGCGACAGCGCTTCGAGGCGACGATCGAGCAGAACATCTGGATCAGCACGATGGTCTACGTGGCGCTCAGCGTCATCATCGCGTTCGGCGTGGTCTACAACTCCGCCCGCATCCAGCTTTCGGAGCGGGCGCGCGAGCTCGCCACGCTGCGGGTCCTCGGCTTCACGCGCGCCGAAGTCTCGCAGGTGCTCCTGACCGAGCTCGGCGTGGCGGTCGCCGCCGCGCAGCCGCTCGGCTGGCTCATCGGCTACGGCTTCGCGTATGCGGTGATCACGGGGTTCGCCAGCGACCTGTTCCGGGTGCCGTTCGTCGTCTCGCCGAGGACGTTCCTCTTTGCGAGCTTTGTCGTCGTGGCCGCGGCGTTCGTTTCGGCCCTCATCGTGCGCCGCCGCATCGATCGCTTCGATCTGGTAGAGGTCCTGAAGACACGGGAGTAGCGTCGAATGGTCTGGATCAGGCGCGGAGCGCTCATTCTTGTCGTCGCAGCAATCGCGGCGGCAATCGTCTATGCGCTCATCCCCAGCCCGGTGCCCGTCGACCTTGCCACGGTGGATCGCGGCGTCATCGAGGTGACGGTGGACGAGGAAGGCGTGGCGCGCATCCGCGACGTCTACCGCGTCTCCGCGCCGGTCGGCGGAAACCTCGAGCGCTTCCCGCTCGATGTCGGCGATCCGGTCAAGCAAGGCGAGACGGTCGTCGCCGAGATACGCCCGAGCGCTCCCGCCTTCCTCGACGTGCGCTCGCGCCGCGAGTTGGAGGCCGCCGCGGGCGCGGCGTCGGCTTCGGTGCACCTAGCCGAGGCGGAGCTCAACCGCGCCAGGGCGCAGCTCCGTCTCGCCGAGGCCGACCTGGCGCGCGCCGAGCGGCTGTCGCAGAGCAACACCATATCGGAGCGCGCGCTCGACGAGGCGCGAAGCACCGCCGAGACGACGCGCGCGCAGGTGGAGCAGGCCCAGGCCACGCTGACGCTGCGCATCAACGAGCTCGCCAGCGCCCAGGCGCGCCTCATCCAGCCCAACGGCGAGCAGTCGCATACCGACACCGACTGCTGCGTCCTCGTCCACGCGCCGGTCGACGGCGTCGTGCTCAACGTGCACGCCGAGAGCGCCCAGGTGGTTGCGGCCGGCGCGCTGATCGCCGAGGTCGGCAACCCGGCCAACATGGAGATCGCGGTCGACCTGCTCTCCACCGACGCGGTGCAGGTGGAGAGGGGCGCGGCGGCGCGCGTGGAAGGCTGGGGCGGCGCGGCCTCGCTTGCCGCCGAGGTACGCCGCATCGAGCCCTCCGCCTTCACCAAGGTCTCCGCGCTCGGCATCGAGGAGCAGCGCGTCAACGTGCTCCTCGACCTGCTCGACCCGCGCGAGGCATGGGAGCGCCTCGGCCACGAGTTCCGCGTCTTCGTGCGCATCCGCATCTGGCGCGGCGAGGACGTGGTGCGCGTGCCGCTTGCGGCGCTCTTCCGCAGCGGCCAGCAATGGTCCGTCTTCAAGGTCGTGGACGGCGCGGCGCGGCTCACGCCCGTCACCATCGGCCATCGCGACACGTCGGTCGCCGAGGTCACCGAAGGCCTGGAGGCCGGCGACGTGGTCGTCCTCCACCCGAGCGACCAGGTGGAGGACGGCGTCTCCGTGGAGCCGCGCGCGGAAGGCTGAGCGGTTTCGCGCGGCCTCGTAGCCCGGATGAAGGGGCGAAGCCCCGTAATCCGGGAACGGCGATTGCGGCCGCACGGTCGTTCCCGCATTGCGCTTCGCTCCATGCGGGCTACGCCGTTCCCCTCCCCCGTTGTGCATCCGTGCGTCTTCGCCTACATCCCGCTCAATCTCCCGGGCATTTTCGCGAAGAGGCAAGCGGCAGCCATGGCGCGCCAGTTCATCTATCACATGCAGGGCCTGTCGAAGGCCTTCTCCGGCGGTAAGAAGGTGCTGGAGAACATCAACCTGTCCTTCTACCCCGACGCCAAGATCGGCGTGCTCGGGCCGAACGGCTCCGGAAAATCCACGCTGCTCCGCATCATGGCCGGGCTCGATAAGGAGTTCACCGGCGAGGCCTGGGCGGCGGAGGGCGCGCGCGTCGGCTACCTGCCGCAGGAGCCCGAGCTCGACCCGTCGAAGGACGTGAAGGGCAATGTCATGGAGGGCGTCTCGGCCAAGCAGGCGGTCCTCGACCGCTACAACGAGCTGATGATGAGCTATTCCGACGAGACGGCGGAGGAGGCGTCGAAGCTGCAGGACGAGATCGACGCGAAGAACCTCTGGGACCTCGAATCCAGGGTGGAGATGTCGATGGAGGCGCTCGGCGTCCCGCCCGGCGACGCCGACGTGAACACGCTGTCCGGCGGCGAGAAGCGCCGCGTGGCGCTCTGCAAGCTGCTCCTGGAGGAGCCCGACCTGCTCCTCCTCGACGAGCCCACCAACCACCTCGACGCGGAGACCGTCGCCTGGCTGGAGAAGCACCTCGTCGTCTATCCCGGCTCCGTGCTCATCGTCACGCACGACCGCTACTTCCTCGACAACGTCACCGGCTGGATTCTGGAGCTCGACCGCGGCCGCGGCGTCCCCTACGAGGGCAACTACACGGTCTACCTGGAGAAGAAGCAGAAGCGGCTGGTGCAGGAGCAGCGCGAGGACGCCGCGCGGCAGAAGGTCATCGCGCGCGAGCGCGAATGGATGGGCCGCAGCCCGGAGGCCCGCCGCGCCAAGTCGAAGTCACGCATCAAGGCCTATGACGAGCTGCTCAAGGCCAACGACGAGCGCATGCAGTCGCGCGATGCGCAAATCGTCATCCCGCCCGGCCCGCGCCTCGGCGACCTGGTGATCGAGGCGGACGGCCTCTCCAAGGGCTATGACGGCCGCCTCCTCGTCGACGGGCTCTCCTTCAAGCTGCCGCCCGGCGGCATCGTCGGCGTCATCGGCCCGAACGGCGCCGGCAAGACCACGCTCTTCCGCATGCTGACCGGCGAGGAGAAGCCGGACGGCGGCGAAATCCGCCTCGGCGACACGGCGGTGCTCGGCTATGCCGAGCAGGACCGCGCGCTCGACCCGGCAAAGTCGATCTGGGAGGAAATTTCCGGCGGCGCCGAGGTGATCCAGCTGGGCAAGCGCGAGATGAACTCGCGCGCCTATGTCGGCGCCTTCAACTTCAAGGGCGGCGACCAGCAGAAGCCGGTCGGAAAACTCTCGGGCGGCGAGAGGAACCGCGTGCATCTCGCCAAAATGCTGAAGTCGGGGGCGAACGTCATCCTGCTCGACGAGCCGACCAACGACCTCGACAC